>JAQICB010000102.1 GCA_027858745.1 Bacteroidales bacterium | reverse complement strand
AGTAATTACACTAGCTTTTTCGTTATCACGCCCTTTTACCACCCGGGAATTGTAAGCTCCCCATTTTTAGGACAGTGATTAATTATAATGTAACAAAGGTATTTCTTTTCCGGTAATGGAAGTACTCCCATTACCGGAAAAATCGCAATATTTTATCGGACTCAAACCTCCCAAAGCATCATGGGAACGATTTTGATTTTTCACTTCCTTCATACAATTTATGTTTCCCCTTATTAGAACCATTGGGATCTTTCGGACAGTTAACAGCTGTTAGAGCTATAACACTTGTGAATGTTTTCCCAGAATATTCGCAATAATAATTTGCCATTGTTTTAAAATTTTTAATTGATACCTACTCTAATGTTTTCGGCTTCCCTGTATTTGTATTGTAAAAGTACTTGTTGAGTAAGCCAATTGATGTCATGGTTCAATTTTTTTTTGGTGCGAAGGATAAAAACAGTTCTTTTCGAAAACAACCATTTTCAGAATGCTTACTACAATCGATAGATCTTCTATTAACCTGAGTTCGATATAATTTTTATATCAACCGAGGACAAAGGACGAGCTCAGCGGAGCTAATCTGAAATCGAAAAATTACGTCGAACTCAGGTTTTCAGTAGTTAACCTTTTTGGGTATGGGTAAAATACAATTTGATTCTACAACTAAAAAAGAAGCAAGCGAACAGTAACACCGGGTTTCATGTACACTATTTAAATTAACAAAATACTAAAAACACCACCTTGCAACTGTACATTTTAGTTATGCATAACAAGAAAGGTTTGTACTGATTTTGAGCAAACATGAAGCCAGTAAGTTTATAACATTCTGGAGTGTGCATTACTTGTAAATGCACAGGAACTATCAATCAAATTATATTATTTCTTCCATTACGGAACCTGAACATATCCTTTAATATATAAATGTATTGTCGGATTTGAAGGATCGTTGGTAATAACTGTTATGCGTTGTCTTTGATTACGGTGTTTGCCACGCGAACGAAATGTAACTTTTATTTCACCTGACTCATTTTTTGAATATACTTTTTCATCTAACTCACCTGCAGTACAACCACATGAAGTAGAAATTTTTCTAATTATCAAATCTTTTTTTCCGGCATTTTTAAACCGAAACGCAGCGTGAACTGTTTCACCTTGCTGAATCGTATCAAACATAAATTCTGAAGTCTCAAAATCAACCTTTGGTGCTCGTTTCAATTGCCAATTAGAATACGTCGAAAAATCCTCAACCAAATTCGCAGACAAAAAGATTCTGTTTCTATAATCAAGCCTTCCACCATCAAACTTTATATTAATTATATCACGAACTAATCCAAAATCTTCATTTTTCGAAGCATCATACGTAAATATAGCAAGCCCTTCTTGTTTAGATTCTAAACGTGAATCCGGTTCATATTTAACAATAACATGTTCGGGTACGTCCTGAAAAGAAAAAGAAATTGCCGAATCCTGATTATTATACATTCGTAATGTATCAATAACAACAGCATTCACATCAATTTTACCGAAATTTACCGTTGTTTTATCCACTCGCAAAACCCCTTTTTCATAGCGATATTTTTTTATCATTTCAGCATCTTTACTTGTTACCACACCTTGGATAAACAAAATAACAGAAGGATCGTTAGCTGCATTTGAATTAACTGAGATAGTTTTTTTAAACCTCGAATTGTACCCACGCGGATTAAACTGAGCGGTAATAAACCCCGTCTGCCCCGGTGCAACAGAATCTTTTGTATACGCCGTTGTAGTGCATCCGCATCCTGGTTTCACTCTCGTTAACACTAAGGGTTTCTTTCCGGTATTTGTAAAAGTAAACGAATGTGTCACCTTTCCATTCTCCGAATAAATTGTATCAAAATCATGTGTTTTTGATGTAAAAGAAATTTCTTGAGCTGACATTATTGTGGTGATCCCCACTAAGATTGATGTCAATATAGTATGTGCTTTCATATTGTATATGTTTTTCAATTATAATCAAAAGTACATATTATTATTGAAAGCTAAAATGAAAGGAGAAAAAAAATTATAATTACGTAATTATACGTAATTAAGAATTGATTGAATATCTAAAATAATTAAACCTTCGAAATTGAAGTACTTAAGGTACTCGATAATATTAACCTGAGTTCAATATGATTTTTTAGGTTCAGAACGCTTATAAATAGTGAGGTTCAATCAAAAAAAATGAAATAATAAGGGTTTATTTTACATTATTTCTGAACTGATGTATTAGCCCCTTAAATCATCGGAAAAAGTATGCTTGCATAAAAAAAACAGTTTTTCTGCGCTAAATTATTTCATAATAAGTCGCTATTATTCAATAATTTGCTTTTATAAACAGCTTTTTATATCAACCGAGGACAAAGGACGAGCTCAGCGAAGCTAATCTGAACTCGAAAAATTTAATCTTTATCTCCTCTGAAAAAGTTGCATTTATTAGTTGAATTTAGGAAAGTATTATTACAACATTGTATATTATTGAAACGAACAAATCATTCCGAGAAATTGATAGGCTTTATTTAAAAATATGAACGCTAAAAATTACCGTGAACTATCGTTTAATACTAAAAAAATTCTACTTTTGTATAAAAGATTATAACAATGAACTACTTTGTTGATACAAAAGGATATTACGGGAATTACGGTGGCTCGTTTATACCCGAGATGCTTTACGCAAACATTCAAGAATTACAAGATAATTATCTTCAAATTCTCGAATCAGAATCATTTCAGAAGCAATATCGTGAATTACTTACCGAATATGTTGGACGTCCGTCTCCACTATATTTTGCAAAACGATTATCCGAAAAATACAATACCAATATTTATCTGAAACGAGAAGATTTAAATCATACCGGAGCACATAAAATAAACAATTGCGTCGGACAAGTTCTCGTTGCACAACATCTGAACAAAAAGAAAATTATTGCAGAAACAGGTGCAGGTCAACACGGTGTTGCAACAGCAACAGTGTGTGCTTTAATGGGTTTAGAGTGCATAGTTTTTATGGGTGAAGTTGACGTTGAACGTCAGCAACCCAATGTTAAAAGAATGGAAATGCTTGGAGCACAAGTTATTCCTGTAAAAAGCGGAAGCAAAACGCTCAAAGATGCAACAAATGAAGCTTTCCGTTTTTGGATAAACAATCCTGATTCGTTTTATATAATTGGAAGTGTTGTTGGCGCACACCCTTATCCAGACATGGTTGCTCGCTTACAATCAATTATTAGTGAAGAAATAACTTGGCAATTAGCAGAAAAAATCGGCAGAAATTATCCTGACTACATTATTGCATGTATTGGTGGCGGAAGTAATGCCATAGGTGCATACTACCATTTTTTGAATGACACGCGAGTAAAGCTCATTTCAGTTGAAGCTGCCGGAAAAGGAATTGATTCGGGCAAATCGGCTGCAACCAGTATTTTAGGAAGTCCGGGTATATTACATGCAAGCAAAACCTTATTAATGCAAACCAAAGACGGACAAGTAACTGAACCCTACTCAATATCTGCGGGATTAGATTATCCCGGTATTGGTCCGGTGCACGCCCACTTATTCGAAACCGGTCGGGCAATTGCACAAAACGCAACAGATGATGAAGCATTGCAAGCAGGATTTCTTTTAACACGATTAGAGGGCATCATTCCGGCAATTGAATCAGCTCACGCTTTAGCTGCTCTGGAAAAAAACACATTCAAAAAAGATGATATTGTTGTAGTAAATCTTTCCGGAAGAGGCGATAAAGATATGGGAACATATCTCAAATATAAAGATGTATACTTAAAATAAACAGAAATGAACAGAATCAATCAATTATTTGAAAAGAAACAACAAAACATTCTGTCAATATATATTACTGCCGGCTTTCCCAATATAGATGATACAGCAACAATAATTTCGGAAATCGAAAAAAGCGGTGCCGATATGATTGAAATAGGTATTCCTTTTAGCGACCCATTGGCTGACGGTAAAACTATTCAAGATAGCAGCTCACAAGCCCTACAAAACGGCATGAGTATTTCTATTCTTTTTGAACAACTTGAAACAATTCGCAAAACAGTTTCTATTCCCCTTATTCTTATGGGATATATTAACCCCATTTATCAATATGGTTTTGAAGCTTTTTGCGAAAAGTGTAATGCTATAGGTATTGATGGCTTAATAATTCCTGATTTGCCTGTATGGGAATACACTGAACATTATAAAGAACTGTTCGAAAAAAACAACTTACATAATATTTTCTTAGTAAGTCCTCAAACCTCATCGTCTCGCATCAAAGAAATAGACTCCATTTCAAATGGATTTATTTATATCGTATCATCAGCTGCCACAACAGGTAAAACATCAGATATAAGTGAAGAACAGATTTCATACTTCAGCTCGATTCAAAACATGAAACTTTCGACCCCTCAATTAATTGGTTTTGGAATATCAGATAATAAATCATACACCACCGCATGCAAATATTGTCATGGTGTTATTATCGGAAGTGCTTTTATCAAAGCATTACAAACGAGTCAAACAAGTATAGAAAAAATCATTCATACTTTTATTCAAGGAATTCGAGAACAAAAAAAATAACTAATGAAAATAGCCATAGTAAAATATAATGCCGGAAATATTCAATCAGTGAGTTATGCTCTCAATAGACTAGATATTGAACCAATTATAACCAACGATGCGGACACATTATATGCCGCAGATAAAATTATTTTTCCGGGGGTTGGGGAAGCATCAAGTGCAATGGCTTATCTCAAGAAATACAACCTTCATGAAGTATTACAAACAATACAAAAACCTGTTCTTGGAATTTGTTTGGGTATGCAATTAATGTGCTCGCATTCTGAAGAAGGTAATGTTGACTGTCTCGATATTTTTGACACAAAAGTTAAACGTTTTCCTGCTCAAGACAAAATTCCACACATGGGCTGGAACACTCTTGAAACAACTCAAGGCACATTGTTAAAAAACATTGAACCGGGAAATTATATGTACTTTGTACATAGTTTTTATGCAGAAATAAATAAAAATACAAGTTGTGAATGCAATTACATTCTCCCCTTTAGTGCCGGAATTGAAAAAGACAATTATTTTGCCTTTCAGTTTCATCCTGAAAAAAGTGGAACTGTCGGAGCTCAAATTCTAAAAAACTTTATCACATTATAGCATAAAAAAAAACCTATACGTTAAAACATATAGGTTTTTTTTAAAATAATTTTTGTGCTAATTATTCTTCTAATTTAACATCAACTTCTTCTTTCCCTGCATCATCAAGTGCTTCGTCAGTTGCTTCCATTGCATCATCAATTGCTTCGTCAGTTGCGTCGATTGCATCATCAGTTTTTTGCTCAACAGAATCAGCAACTTCTTTTACTTGATCAACTGCATCATTAACAACTTGTTCTGTTTTTTCTTTTACAGTTTCATCTTTAGAATCTTTTGTTTCCGAAGATGTGCAAGAAACTAATGCTACACTTAAAATAAGACCTAATACATACGTTAATTTTTTCATACTTATAAAATTTTTGGTTTAAAATATGTGCTAATATACAAAAACATCACATATTATATATATATTTACAAAAAAAAATGAAAAAATTTTATCTTTTTACACTTATAATTCTAGCATTTGGTTGTGAAGAAATTAATAAATTAACTCAATTCGATATTCAATATTCTGAACAAATAACTGTTCCCGTAATTGTATCAACAGACACACCTATAGTTGTTACAACACCTGACATCCCGACCAAAACAGAATCAATATATCAACTTAATAACACATCAAAAAATCTAATTAGCACGATACTACTTTCAGAGATGTCAATTTCTCACAAATTACCAAATGAAGGCGATTTGAATTTTTTATCGTCTCTCGAAATTTTTATTAATGCGGAAAATTTATCAGAAGAGAAAATTGCGTGGAAATATGATATTCCGGAAACAATTGGAAAAAATCTCGATTTAGAAACAGGAAATACTAATTTAAAAGATTATTTAAATTCAGAATACTTTTCACTCCGTATAAGTATTGAGTGCGATTCGACCATCTTGGAAGAACAACTACTTGACATACAATCAAATTACACAGTAAAAGCCGAACTACTTCCATAACAATCAAGCATATTTTGAGAATTGTATTTCTTGTTTTTTTTGCACAAACAAAAACTATACAAACAACTCAAGAAATTTAAAATGCCCGCATTTTCAAATCGCTTTGAAATGCATATAATTCCTTTTTTTGCTCAAAAGAAAGAGAAAGTTTTTCAAGATGTTTTTCTGCTTTGGCAAAGTACTCTTCAACAATCTTTTCAGTTTCTTCTTTCACCCCCGCTTTAGTAAACAAATGCAGAACAGAAGAAATTTTTTCTTTAGAAGAAATATCCTTTTTACTATATAAATCAACTAATAATTGAGCATCTGAAGATGACAGGTTTTGCAATGCTTTTATAACTAAAAACGTTTTTTTATTTTCTAAAATATCACCACCAATTTTTTTTCCGAACGTGTGGACATTACCAAATGAATCTAACAAATCGTCCTGTAATTGAAATGCTATCCCCACATGTCGCCCAAATTCGTACAACAAATCTGAATCTTCTTCGGAAGCTCCACCAATAATAGCACCAGCCTTTAAACATGCAGCTATTAACACCGATGTTTTCAACTCAATCATTGTAATGTGTTGCTCCTGAGTAACAATTGAATCAGAAAGAGACATATGCTCAAGATCAATATCATACTGCTGCCCCTCACACACTTCCAAAGCTGTCGTATTTAACAAATTAAACAACTGTGGAACATGCAATTCAGACTCTTGAAAAAATTGATATGCTAAAATCATCACCGCATCTCCGGATAAAATTGCAGTATTCACATCCCACTTAACATGAACGGTATCTTGTCCGCGACGGATTAATGCACCGTCCATAATATCATCATGAATAAGGGTAAAATTATGAAAGGTTTCAAACGCAAGAGCTACAGAAATAGCATTATTATAATTACCGGAAAACATCTTAGACGCCATTAAAACCAAAGATGCCCGTACCCTTTTACCACCATTTTTGAGTATATACGCACAGGGTTCGTACAAGCCTTTAGGATTTTGGTATTGAGGACTATTAATCCGGGCTAACAATTCTTTGTTTATATAAGACTGATATTTTTTAAGACTTTCCATATCATTCTGAGTAATCAAATAATCCCGTTTTCAATAATTTTTCAATTCCATCTTCGAGAGATATCAGCTCACGATTGAGAAGAATTTCACGCATTCGAGTATTATCGGGACAACGACGCGTCATATCACCATCTTTAAGAGGGTCAATAAAAATAATTTTTGAAGAAGATTTTGTTTTATCAATAATTATTTGTGCTAATTCTTCTATTGTAATTTCAGTATTTCCACCAATATTAACAATATCATTTATCATAAGATTTTTCTCAAAAGCATTCACACATGCCTCAATATTATCTTCAATATAACAAAAAGTTCGCGTTTGCGTTCCGTCACCATATATATGAATATCTTCATTTCTCAAAGCCTTCGAAATAAACTTGCTCATCACGAAATCAACACTTTGTTTTGGACCATATGTATTAAAAAA
This sequence comes from Bacteroidales bacterium, assembly GCA_027858745.1. Classification (GTDB taxonomy): domain Bacteria; phylum Bacteroidota; class Bacteroidia; order Bacteroidales; family UBA1715; genus JAQICB01. Next base: position 72,948 of record JAQICB010000102.1, on the reverse strand, counting down.
GCGAAAAATGGTATAATCCAATCCATATTCTTGATAATAGGATTTTAAATACGCTTCACCTACATTTTTTACAATTGCATACGGAACCCGCGAATTCAATGGCGTAGTATGAACATGTTGTGGTATTTCGAATGGTTCACCATAAATTTCAGATGAAGATGCAAAAAAGACCCGCTTCACTCCGGTATTCTTAGATAAACTACAAATATGCCTAAAACCATCAATATCCTGAAGTACCTTTAAAGGATGAGCTTGTGTACGCAACACACCCACAAGAGCTGCATAATGAAACACATAGTCGAATGAATTTGAATGCATAACCGCCGCAATGCTTTGATAGTCATTTACATCGCAATGTACAAATTTAAAACAAGCACTTTGTTCGCTTGGTAGTTTTTGTCTATTACCAGTAGAAAGATCATCGGCTACAACAACACAATAATTAGGATTTTGCAACAACCTATCAACAAGTGCACTCCCAATAAATCCTGCTCCTCCCGTTACTAATATTTTTGTTTTCATATGTTTAATTTTGACTTTTATCTGTCATACTCACCTCAATCGGCAGACACGTATAACATTCAGACATAACCCAATATATATTACTGATTTTTATAATGGATAGTTTCATAATTGATTATTTATCATTCTCATGTGAATTATTTTGCATGGTGGTTTCGTCATCATCATCATCTTCATTTTGAGAAATAATTTTCAAATCATCTATCTCAATATCATCTTCTTCATTGTAAATATGTAATAAAGGTTCCTTAAACGATTGATTAGAAATCTGCTTTTCGAGCGTAAGCAATAAACTCGGCAATACTATTAGATTAGAAAGCATTGCTATTAATAGAGTTATTGCAACTAAGGAACCCAAGGCCTCTGTTCCACCAAATTGAGAAGCAATAAAAATTCCAAAACCAAAAAACAAAATAATTGAAGTATAAATCATACTTGTTCCCGTTTCCTTTAATGCAAGCACAACAGATTTTCCAATATTCCAATTTGTAATTCTGAGTTCTTGTCTATATTTCGCCAAAAAGTGTATAGTATCATCAACCGAAATACCAAATGCAATACTAAATACAAGAATTGTAGACGGTTTTATAGGAATATTAAAAAATCCCATTAAAGCGGCCGTTAAAATAAGTGGCAAAATATTAGGTAACAATGCAACGACGACCATTCGTTTCGAACGAAACATCCACGCCATAAACACCGCAATAATAATTATAGCTAAAAAGAGACTAATAAATAAATTTCGAATCAAATATTTTGTTCCTTTAAAAAAGACAATACTTGAACCTGTAACTGTTGTTGAATATTTTTCATTAACAAAAATTGAATCTAAATCGGTTTGTAATTCTTGCGTTAAAAATTCCATTCGTTCTGTTCCCACATCCTTCACATTACATTTCACACGAAAACTTGTATTTGTGCTATCTACTATAGAATATTGCATCTTGTTATTTTGCGAACGCACAAATCTGTTCATTTTGTTTTGAAAGCCAAAATCAATACTGTTGTGTAGGGTATAATAATCAGGGTCGCCTCCATTATGTGCTTGCCACGAAAATTTGATTAATTCTAAAATAGATAATGGTTTAGATATTTCAGGATATTTTTTAAGCGAATCAGAAAGTCTTTCCATTTTAAGTAAAAAACTTCTATTTTGCAGGACATTAATTTTTGAATCTGAATGCACTAATATCTCTAGTGGCAAAGCTCCATTAAACTCACGTTCAATGAATTTCAGGTTTGTCAGGATTGGGTCATTATGAGGCAAATCGTCTACCATATATCCGGTACTTTCCATTTTGGTAACTCCCCAAATACCCACGGCAAATAAAATAAAAAACCCCACATACACAAACGGACGATAATTCAACACCGTTTTCGTTAATAATTTAATTATTTGCTGAAAAAATTTATTATCTAAATGCCGCACTTGTTTTTTATTTGGTGGATCCAAATAGCTAAATACAATTGGAATAAGCAAAAGCGACAAAACAAAAACACTCAAAATACCTAAAAAAGCAACAAGTCCAAATTCTTGAAGAATTCTACTTTCTGTAATAATAAAAGTTGCGAAACCGGAAGCTGTTGTTAGATTCGTTAAAAAGGTAGCATTACCAATTTTACGTATTACCCGCTGAAGAGCCTTGATTTTATTCCCATGCAAGACATACTCATGATGATATTTATTCAAAAAAAACACACTATTGGGAACACCAATAACAATTATCAATGGTGGCAATAAAGCATTCAGTATGGTAATATCGTAATTAAATATGCCCATCCAGCCCATAACCCACACGACACCAAACGCAACAATTAACATTGCAAAAAACACTATTTTGATCGAGCGGAAAAACATATATAAAATCAGAGAACATATTAAGGCGGCCAAAATCACAAACAACATCAGTTCACCTTGAATTTTCAAAGATGTTTTAGTTCTAATATATGGTAAGCCGGAATAAAATACCTCTTGATTATTTGAAGCAGTATATTCATCATACATAGAAATTATAGAGTCGAGCAATTGTTCTCGTGCCGGACTATCTAATAGAGGCTTATTAATTGTCAAAGCCGTCATATAAACATGAGAGGTGTCATTAAACAAAAACCCTTTATACAATTCTTGTTGTAACAAAGCAGACGAAATAGAATCTAACTCATACTGTGATTGAGGTTTCTCCTCAAAAAACTTTGTTAAACGTGAACCTTTGAGCCGAAAAGCATTGGCTACCGAAAAAACGCCCTCAATCCCTTCAATTTTAGATAGCGAATCAGACAAATCCATGAAACAATTAAATTTATCGAGTTCAAAGAAATTTTTATCTTTAATGGCGATAAACATAATATTAGCATCTTCTCCAAAATGCTCTTTAAACTTTTCATATTCAATAAAAGCACTATCTTTTTCCGGAAGTAATGATGCGTATTCATAAGAAAGATGCACATCTTTCGCTTGATATAACATACCGAGTGTTATAACACAAACTGTTATTAACAAAACAGTTCGGTATCGTAAAATAAACCCTGCTAATTTTGTCCACATAAACCTTATATATATAATAGAGGGCTAAATTAATGTTTTTTTTGACTCTCTTCAAAAAAAAAGAAGAGAGTTGTCATTTTTTCTTGTATTTTTATAAAAAAAAAAGAAAAATGCTTTATATACTTTTTGGCAGCATAAGTGTGTTTTATTGTATTGTAATACTATACGCAAGCATCGGATGGGATAAACACGAAAAAACAAAATCTCATTCACATATCCGTCCTTTCATTTCTGTGATTGTAGCCGTACGAAATGAAGAGATAAATATACCAACAATCATACGCTACCTTTCTTTACAATCATATGATAAAACTCTACATGAAGTTATTTTTGTAAATGACCACTCAAGCGATTCAACATATACTATATTGAAAAAAGAGTGCGAAAAACATCTCCATTTTCACCTCTACAACAGTCCACCATCACACAATGGGAAGAAACAAGCTCTTCAATATGCAATTAATCATGCACAAGGAAATTTGTTGCTTTTCACCGATGCAGACTGTACGATGAACGAAAAATGGATTGAAGCTTATGCGAATAATTACCTTTCCAAACAGAGTCAATTTATATTCGGTCCGGTAAGTCATACAGAAGAAAAGACCGTTCTACAAAAAATTTTCACCTTAGATTTTCTTGCCATGATTGGAATGCAAAGCGGCTTTGCAAAACAAGACCGAGCATTTAGTTGCAATGCGGCAAATATGTGCATTTCAACAGATATTGCACAGAGTGACAATAATAATAAGTATGCCTCGGGAGATGATGTTTTTTTACTCCATAGTGCAAAGAAAAATCCCCATACAAAAATATCTTTCATTCACAGTCGAAATGCAATGGTGTATACACATCCACCAAAAAATATTCATACGTTTATAAATCAACGATTGCGCTGGGCAGGAAAAAGTGCGGGGTACAAAGACCGAGACGCAATTATCATTTCAAATATAATATACATAGAAAATGCCTCAATTTTTTGGTCTGCCATACTAAGTATTTTTTACATTCAATTTCTGCCTATTTTACTTATGTTGTTATCCATAAAAATAATAATTGACACCTATTTTTTTATACATATTTTACCTTTTTTCGGAAAACAAAAACTTACAATTTTATCTATACCTTTTCAATTGTTTTATTTTATTTATATTACATTAATCCCTATTTTTGCAATAATATATCCCTTGCATTGGAAAGGAAGACGAATATCTTAACATATGGCTCTTAATTATATTTGGACAGGTTTTTTTATTATTGGATTTGTAGTAGCTGTCATTCAGTTTATTATAACAGGTGATGTTGATATCTTCAGAAGAATGATTCAAAGCACCTTTGATATGGCAGAATTGGCAGTCATGAATATTGCATTACCACTTGCAGGGGTCATGACACTGTGGTTAGGATTTATGAATATCGGAGAAAAAGCCGGAGCAATTTCATTTTTATCTCGAATAGTTGGCCCTTTCTTTTCGAAATTATTCCCCGAAATTCCTAAAAACCACCCGGCAAACGGACAATTAGTCATGAATTTCTCGGCAAACATGCTTGGTTTAGATAACGCCGCAACTCCTATTGGCTTAAAAGCAATGCAAAGTTTACAAGATATTAATCAGAAAAAAGATACCGCATCAAATGCTCAAATAATGTTTTTGGCACTCAACACATCGGGGCTCACAATCATTCCCGTATCTGTTCTCGCATTACGAGCAGCTTCGGGTGCCGCAAATCCAACAGACATTTTTATTCCATTATTAATTGCAACAGCAATTTCTACAATTACTGCAATATTATATGTTGGTATTCGTCAAAAACTTAATTTATTAAACAAAACCGTTATCGGTTGGATTGGAGGTATTATCATTTTTCTTGCAGCTTTTGTATATTCAATGAGCCTGTTAGAAAAAGAACAAATGGAGTACGTTACCACACTAATAAGCAATCTTTTATTACTTATAATTATTATCGGTTTTATGGCTGGTGCCGTATATAAACGAGTAAATGTTTATGAAGCGTTTATTGACGGAGCAAAAGACGGTTTTTCTGTTACGCTCAAAATAATTCCATTTATGGTAGGTATGCTTGTTGCTATAGGTATATTTAGAGAATCGGGAGCAATGGGAATTATCACCAATGGCATTAAAGAAATAGCCATCTATTTTTCTCTCGACACCCAATTTGTGGACGCACTTCCCACCGCATTTATGAAACCCCTGAGTGGTAGCGGTGCAAAAGCAATGATGGTTGAAACCATGAATACTTTTGGAGCCGACTCATTCGCCGGAAAATTATCTTGTGTATTTCAAGGTGCAGCAGACACGACATTTTATATTATCGCATTGTACTTTGGTTTAGTTGGCATAAAAAAAACACGATATGCCGTAACGGCAGGATTGATTGCAGATTTTGCGGGAATAATTGCCGCAATTTGGATTAGTTATCTTTTATTTAATTAAGTATGATTTCATGAGGATTTTTTCATTACAAACATATATAAAACGTATTACCAATTATATATCTCCTCACGTATTTATATATATAATAAGTAACGATAAAATTTTCATGTCTCCATTTCTGCAAAATTTTAAACTGAGCATTCCCCATGCTATAAAAATATACAAAAATGGAGAAACATTTTTAGAAGATACCTTTATTCAAAAATCAAATCCTAAAGAGATACATGTAATAATTTCGGAATACTCATTCTCTAACAACAATAACGATATATTCTTCCCGCTTAATGGACTAGATATATATGACATTATTCGCCACACATTTCCGGAAACAACATATGTTTTGCTTGCAGAAAAATCAGAAATTGAATCAGCATCAATACCAAAACCAATTATTAGTATTGTAAAAAACACAAATAGTCATACTCGCATTAAAAATACTATTTTATCAATATACAATAAGCAAAACATTATTACTCAAAAACGACTCAATATATATCTGTTTTCAATCTTAGGACTTATCAGTATATTCATTGTAACATATATGATGTTTTTATTATTATGAACACATAAATAATTAGCATTCAGCAATAAAATATATTTAAATAATTTTATTTAGTCATTTTTTTTATTACTTTTATAAATCTAAAACTATATCTTAACTCAAAACCTAATAACATGGATAAAATTGAAGATTCTTTACAAGATTTAGAAAAAGCTAAACAAGAGTTATTACATAAATTAAAAGAACTTGAAAAGCTTGAAGATACTGTAAAAAAACAAATAGAACCCAAGGAGGATTCTGAACAAATGCAGGATTCTGCTGCACCATCTCCCACACAAGAACCGGCACAAACACCCCCAACGCAGGAAACTCCAATTCCAAATAAAGAAAAACCGGGAGAGCAAATAGTTCAGGATCCTAATACTGAGCAACAAAAAGTTGAAACACAGGCGGAACCGACTCCTTCTAAAGAACAAGAAGAACAAGCTATAAATCAAACCGTTTCAACAGAACCAACAATTTCAGAAACTCAACCGGAACCGGTTTCAGAAAACGAAAAAAATACAGAAGAAACTAAAAAAGAGACAATTTCACCGGAACCTGAAAAGACAGAATCGGCAAGTAAGGAAACAAAAAATCCTATTGCAAAGAAACCGGAAAAGATAAAAGCAACTCCTGAAGATAAAAGCAAAAGTAAGGCTTCTTCAAAAATTAACAAAAAGGTCGAACTTGAAAAAAGTCAGATACAAAATTATAATGTTTCTACGAGCAACAGACTGAAAGGAAAAAATCCTGCAGAACCCGGAAATAAGGGCATAAAACATACACCTGCTGAGGTGTTTATATTTGTTGTGGATGATAATGAACTTCAATTAAAAGTTCTCCAAGAGCAATTCAAAAACACTAAAAGCTTCAAAAAGACAAAAGGTTTTACAAATGGAGCTGATTTGCTTTCATATATAAAAGACAAAAAGTTCCCGAGACACTCAATTCTTCTCGTTATAATGGATTACTTCCTCGAAGATTCTGATGACGAAGAATCTCAAAACGGTATAGCTATTTTGAATCAGCTTAAAGAATACGACCCAAATATTGAAGTAATAATGCTATCGAGCCATAGTGATGTTGATATTGCAACTTCATCCTCGTATTTTGGTGCCGTTACTTTTATACAAAAAGGACAAGACGCTTTCAAGAAAATTATTAATAATTTAATTTGGGCTATTCATCAACAAGAAAAAATTCGCAAAAAGGCTGAAACAAAAAGAGTTATCAAAATTGGCTTAATTGTATTTATTTCATTTCTATTAATTTTAATAGTAATTGATGCTGCCACAAATGCATTACACTTATACGATTGGCCGTGGTTTTTAGAGGAGGTTGCTCCCACAACAGTTGCTCCTCCAGAGTAGTCACATGTCATGTTTTCTATTAAATATGACGATATGACACACAACTATTGGATGGCATATGATTTGACTAGGGTTACACAGATTTATGTGTAACCCTAATTTTTTATAATATGCAAAAAGGTCAAATTGGAATCAATACGGAAAACATCTTTCCTATCATTAAAAAATTTCTGTATTCAGATCAAGAAATATTCTTACGAGAACTTATATCAAATGCTGTTGATGCAACACAAAAGCTAAAAACTTTAGCACAGCTCGGACAATATGACAAAGATATGTCTGAAGCAAAAATTAAAATATCAGTAGATGAGTCGAAAAAAACTATTACAATTTCGGATGAAGGAATTGGAATGACAGAAGATGAAATTGAAAAATATATTAATCAAATAGCATTTTCAGGAGCCGAAGAATTTCTCGAAAAATACAAAGATAAAGTTGATGCAATTATCGGTCATTTCGGACTTGGATTCTATTCATCGTTTATGGTGGCTGAAAAGGTTGAAATTCTCACAAAATCGCACCAAAAAGATGCTGAAGCAATTAAATGGGAATGTGATGGAAGTCCCGAATATTCGATAAAACCAATTAAGAAAAAAACAGTTGGAACAGACATAATTCTTCATATTGACAAAGAGTCTGAAGAATTTTTACAATCATCAAAAATCACTGAAATCCTTGATAAATACTGTAAATTTTTACCTATACCGATAGCTTTTGGAAAAGAACAAGAATACAAAGACGAGAAAAATATTGATACAGACAAAGATAAAATTATAAACAACACAACTCCGGCATGGACGAAAAAACCAACTGATTTAGAAGATGCCGATTATGTTAACTTTTACAAAGAACTGTATCCTGCTAGCGAAGATCCTTTATTCCATATTCATCTTAATGTCGATTTTCCATTCAATTTAACCGGTATTCTTTATTTCCCGAAAATTAGAAATAACATTGAAGTTCAAAAAAATAAAATTCAACTCTATTGCAATCAAGTTTTTGTAACCGATTCTGTTGAAGGAATTGTTCCGGAATTTTTGACTCTTCTTCATGGTGTGTTAGACTCTCCCGATATACCTCTGAATGTGTCGAGAAGTTATTTACAAAGCGACCAAAATGTGAAGAAAATATCGAACCACATTACTAAAAAAGTTGCCGACAGATTACATGAAATCTTCAAAAACAACAGAGATGATTTTGAGAAAAAATGGGATGACCTTAAATTATTTATCACATACGGAATGTTGAGTGATGAAAAATTCTATGAACGGGCAGAAAAATTCGCATTACTTAAAAATGTTGACAATTCATATTATACATTCGAGGAATACAAAACACTCATCAAAGAAAATCAAACGGACAAAAACGATACACTCGTATATTTGTATGCAACTGATGAGAAAAAACAATATTCATACATCAAAGCTGCTAAAGAAAAGGGCTATGATGTTTTAATAATGGATGGTCATTTAGATGCACATTTCATTAATCAGCTGGAACAAAAATTCGAAAAAACACAATTCACACGAGTTGACTCCGATATTGTTGAAAAGCTGATTCAGAAAGAAGACGTTAACGAAACAAGATTAACACAACAAGAAAAAGACTCTCTAACTCCTGTTTTTTCTGTTCAAGCTCCTTCTGAACATTACATTGTACAATTTGAATCCTTACAAGATTCGGATATGCCAGTAATTATTACCCAATCAGAATTTATGCGTCGAATGAAAGATATGGCAAAAATGAATCCGGGTATGGGTTTTTATGGCGAACTGCCTGATAGTTACAATTTGGTTGTTAATACCAATCATGAACTGATAACACAGATTAATGAAGATTGCACAAAAAAACTTGGTAAAAAAATTCAAGACTTAGACTCAAAAATTGAACCTCTTTCGAAAAAGAAAGAAACTCTCGAAAACGAACACAAAGATAAGAAAGAGGAAGAAATCCCGACCGAGGAAAAAGACACAAAAGCAGACTTATCAAAAGAAATTGAAGTATTAAACGAAGAAAAAAAATCAATTTTAAAAGAATATGGCAAAAAGAACGACTTAGTTAAACAAGTTATTGATTTAGCTCTTATTTCAAATAATATGTTACAAGGTGAAGATTTAAATGAATTTGTAAAACGAAGTCTCACACTAATAAAATAAGTATTCATGATAAAAATTTATCACAATCCTCGGTGTAGTAAAAGCAGAGAAGGCCTTTCTTTTTTATCTGAAACGACCCAAGATTTTGAAATTGCAGAATATCTTAAAAATGGTATTTCCACAAAAAATATACAGGAAATCACCTCAAAAATGAATTGTTCTGCAGAAGAAATTATTCGCAGACAAGAACCAGATTTTAAAGATTTTTACAAAGGAAAAAAATTATCTGAAGAGGAATGGATTCAAGCTATAGTTAATCATCCAAAATTACTGCAACGACCTATTATTGTAACCGAAAAAAGTGCAATAATCGCTCGCCCGGCAAATGTGATGACAAAAATTATATAAAAAAAAGAGCTCAATTATGAGCTCTTTTTTTTTATTAGAAAATTAGTCTATTTTTGAATTAACAGTTAATTACATTTTTTATGTCTACTCAATATGAACAAATCTGCAAAGATGCCTGCTCAGCAATACGAGAAGTTGGAAAATACATTCGTACACAAACACGCAATACACAATCAAACATTTCATATAATTTTAAAGGGAAAAATGATTTTGTAACAGATATAGATAAAAATTCGGAAAAAAAACTTGTTGCTATTCTTTCAAAAATATTTCCTAAAGCGGGATTTATTGCAGAAGAACAAACAACCCAACAAACAAATCAAACATATAATTGGATAATTGATCCTATAGATGGTACAACAAATTTCATTCATAATTTATACCCACACGCTATAAGTGTTGCATTAGTAAAAGATGATTTTCCTGTAATTGGTATTGTTTATGAAATAGGACTCGACGAATGTTTCTATACATGGGATAAAGCTCCGGCATATTGCAATGGTGAAATAATACATGTTTCCAACAACAAAACAGTTGAAGAATCGCTTATTGCAACCGGCTTTCCATATTATGATTACAGCAAAATGAACGGTTTTCAACAAACACTCGAACATTTTATGAGAAACTCACAAGGTATACGGAGGTTAGGTTCTGCTGCAACAGATTTAGCATATGTAGCCTGCGGACGATTCGATGCATTTTACGAGTATAGTTTAAAAGCATGGGATGTTGCAGCCGGAGCATTTCTTGTTCAACAAGCAGGTGGAATTGTTTCTGACTTTTCCGGAAAAAATAATTATCTTTATGGTGCTGAAATTATTGCAGCAAACAAATTAGTATATTCAGAATTTCACAAAATAATATCTTCAACATTACATTCATGATTGAAACCGCAGTTGTAATATTAAATTGGAATGGACTTTCGTTTCTTCAAAAATTTCTCAAAAATATTATTGAAAAAACTGAAGATAAAAATACTGCCGTATACATAATCGACAATTCATCTACAGACTCGAGCATTTCATATATAAACGAAACATATCCTCATATTCCTATTATACAACTTAATAAAAATTACGGATTTGCCGGTGGATACAATAGAGGCTTAGAAAACATAGAAGCTGAATTTTATATTCTTTTAAATTCAGATATTGAGGTTACCGAAAACTGGACAAAACCGCTTACCAAAGCACTCAAAAACGACTCTACAATTGCAGCATGTATGCCAAAAATTAAATCGTATTATGAAAAAGAGTATTTCGAATATGCAGGTGCAGCCGGAGGCTTTATAGACAAATTTGGCTACCCCTTTTGTCATGGTAGACTATTCAATCATAGAGAAAAAGATATGGGACAGTATGAAAGTCAAACAAACATTTTTTGGGCAAGCGGTGCCGCTATGTGCATTCGCAGTAAAGCGTTTAAAGAAATACATGGTTTTGACGAAGATTTCTTCGCACATATGGAAGAAATAGATGTCTGTTGGAGATTAAAAAACAGAGGTTATTCCATACAATACATCCCCTCCTCAACTATTTACCATATAGGTGGTGGAACATTACCAAAAGAAAATCCATTTAAAACATATTTAAATTTTCGAAACAACCTCTTTTTACTCTATAAAAACCTTACTCACGAAAAATTACGTACAACATTATTCATAAGACGCACTCTCGATATAATTGCCTATCTTTCGTTTGTGGCAAAATTAGATTTTAAAAATGCACACGCTATTATATCAGCACACCGTGATTTCACAAAAGCAATCCCTACACTCAAACAAAAAAGGATAGAATTAGAACAAAACCGAAAGGTATCAAATCATCCTGAGGTTTATTCAAAAAGTATTATCATACAAGCATTTATTTGTAGAAAGAAAAAATTGTATTAACCTGATTTCGAGGTGATTTTTAAAGCTCCAAATCTTGTTCGAAGTAGACGAATTGATGTAAAGCATAATTGCATCGAAATCACGTTATTATAAAACAGGAACTATTTTTTCTAAAGCAACTGCTCGAGACCCTTTTACTAGAACAAAACAATTCCGCAATGGATACTTCTCAAGATATTCATACAAACCACCAGTATTAGCGAATATTTTATACCGACTGTCATCTATAAATGGCCAATTACCGACACAAAAAAATTGAGTAATAGAACTTTCAAGTACCATACGCTGAATTGCTTGATGCTCCTCAACCGCAAACTCGCCAAGTTCATACATTTCGCCTAAAATAAGCACTTTACTCATCTCATTATCTACCTGCAAAAAATATTCTACTGCACTTTTTACACTTGAAGGATTTGCGTTATAGGCATCTAAAATAATTGTATTAGTTTCTGTCTCTACAATTTGAGAACGATTATTCGATGGAATGTACCCTTCGAGTCCTTTTTTAATATCAGCAATATCTACATCAAAATGATACCCAATAGTAGCAGCGGCAAGCATGTTTTTCATATTATACTCACCAAATAATTGCGATGATATTTCCGTGGTACTTGTTGATGTTTGAAGCCTAAAGCTTGCACACACATTATGACTATCAGGAACAGCGGTTACGAGAGAATTAGTATCTTCTGAAAGAGAATATTTTACAGTTGTCATATTACCAATATGAGAACATAAAAGTTCATTATCAGCGTCGACAAAGACAATACCACTATTGTTTCTAACAGAATCATATAAAGCAACTTTTGTATTAATAATATTTTCAAAAGCCCCAAATCCTTCCATATGAGCACGACCAATATTCGTTATAATTCCATAATTTGGTTCTACTAAAGAACATAAAAAAGCAATTTCCCCGGGATGATTCGCTCCCATTTCGACAATCGCAATTTCCGTAGATTTAGGAATAGCTAGAAGGGTAAGAGGAACGCCAATATGATTATTTAAATTACCTTGAGTAAACGAAACCTCATATTTTTGTAATAACACAGCTGCAATTAATTCTTTCATAGTTGTTTTACCGTTACTACCGGTAATCCCGATTATTGGTATCTGCAATTGTCTACGATGATGCAGAGCTAATTTTTGCAAAAAAATGAGAACATCGTCCACACATATAAGTTGAGAATGTTTTAATGAGCAATCATCAACAACAGCAAAAGCAGCACCATTGTTGAGAGCCTGCAAAGCAAAATTATTACCATTAAACCGCTCGCCTTTCAATGCAAAAAAAACAGAATTTTCAGGAATAGAACGAGTATCAGTAGTTACGAGTGGGTAATCACAAAATATATTATTATAAAAATCTTGAACCGACATAATAAAAACCGCATAAAAAAAAAGCCCCATTAAAAACGGAGCTTTTTTATATAAAAAATTTAATTATTTCATAAAAAAATTATCAAAAAGACGACGGACTACCTACACGTGTCATAGCACATCGGAATCCTAAATCATCCTTAGCTTTTTTCTCGTCTAAAAATCGTCGAGAACCAGGAGATAAATAATATGCGCGATCTCTCCAACTACCACCTTTGTACACACGACTATGGTCATTAACAAGAGTATACCACCCTTCTGCTGCATATAATTGATCCTGCTTTTCATCACGACCATCCTCTTCATATGTAACATAATCATTTTCCCAATCAAGATTTTGTTGTTGATACATCAAATTAGATTGATTCATTTTCATTTTTCCTTGCTCTGTTGTTGTATCAATATTCTCTGAAAAAGCGACACTCGAAACTTTATCACCATCTTTATAGTTAATATTATCAGCTTTACGATAATTCATACGTCCGAATGCATCCTGCGGAGTAACCGATTCTTTTTGCATTCTACCAAGACTGTCACGCTCTGCGAAAGAACCTTGACCTTCAGGACCTAATTGATATTTTTCAAATACAGTACCACGAAAAGGACGGAATTCATCAACATCAGTAAAAGATAATTCACGATACACATCTAATACCCATTCGTTTACATTTCCTGCCATACAATATAATCCATAGTCATTTGGCCAATACGATAAAACAGGAGCAGTAACGTCTGCACCATCATTTAATCTACCTGCAACTCCCATTTGATCACCTCTTCCACGAGTAAAGTTCGCCATCATTTTACCACGATTGTTAACTTCAGGATTACGTAATTGGTGACCGTTCCATGGATATATTTTTCGTTCATAAATACGCTCATCAACAGAGTTTCCAATTAAAGCCAATGCTGCAAATTCCCACTCAGCTTCGGTTGGAAGACGATATTTTGGAAGAAGAATTCCATCTTCCTCACGCACAATACGTTCTTCGCTATTTGGATTATAATCGTTAAGATTTTGTTTCACACTACCCTCATACAATCCTTGCATATAAGATTCAACATTAAAGTTTTCTTGACCTGCTTGATCCGGATTTTGATTTAATACACCTTCGCGAATCAAAATTTGTTCGTTCACACGATCGGTTCTCCAAATACAATAGTCACTTGCTTGCAACCAATCAACACCTACTACCGGATAATTTTGATACGCCGGGTGACGAAGGTAATGTTGAACATACGGTTCGTTGTATGCTAATTTCTTCCTCCACACAAGTGTATCCGGCAAGGCCTTCCAGTACACATACGGATTTTCACTTAAAGGAAACACTCGTTTAATCCAATATAAATACTCGCGGTAATCTATATTTCTGACTTCCGTTTCATCCATATAAAATGAAGAAACCGTAACTTTTCGAGCTAGATTATTCCAATCATACATGAAATCTTCTTGAACGCCGCCCATCATAAATGAACCACCTTCAACCAAAACAAGTCCGGGACCTGTTTCTTGTTCGTAAAAATCATCATACTTCTCAAATCCTCCATTGTCGGAATCATTATAATTCCAACCTGTTGTAGGTGAAACCTCATCCGCACATCCAGTTATCACAAACATTCCTACTATGAGAGAGTACACCAGTAGATTTTGAATTTTCATAACATTTATTATTTTAGTTAACACTACACGCTCATTTTAAAATCCTGGAGCTTTTATCGCTCCGTGCTTTTTTCTTTTTCCAATACACTCAAATTGATATGTAAGAGAAAATTCATGTGAATTAAAATTATCACCAAGTTTAGGTTTAATTACAACATCACAATTATATGCAAATTTATACTTTTTTTCTACAAATCCAACAAAAAACACAAAAGATTCATTACTTATCGGTAAATTTTGTCTATATCCAACCCCTAATTGTAACTTATCTATTTTGGCTATCATACTAAATATAGCATACGAACTAATACGTGAGATAGTTACATTTGTATGCGGATAAAACCATATTGAATTGCTTTGCTGAAAACCTTTTGAATTAGAAAAATGTCCTCCTCCATGCAAAGAAACCTGAGGAACAAAAGGAATATGACTATTCCGTTTATACGAAAAAAAGTGATTAATATGTTTAATCGAAATTCCTGAATAGAACCAATCGTTATACAATAATATTCCGACTTCGGAATCAAAATAGTTTTTCTCAAAACCAACAATTTCGCTTTGATTTTCTACTTCCCCATACAAAGGGTGCAACATGTTTGAAAACACTTGTTTTTTTTCAAGTAATTTTTGTTTAGAAAAACCGGCTCCCAAAGATGTTTTTAAATGGAGAAAGCGATGAACCTGAAATTCTTTTGCATACGCAAACATTGCTGAAGATGTAAACAGAACATCTTGCTGAATATCGTGAATAAAAGATATTGAAACATCGCCATCTAAAGATGACATATAAGTATCTGCCGAAACATAATAAGTCATATATCCACCATCGAATGTGAGCTCCTTAATTCTATATGAAGTATACAATCGCGGACAATCTTCCATTCCGGCAAATGCAGGGTTTAAATACACAAAATTGGAATTTGTTTGTGAGAAATCAACATTCTGAGCATATGTTTGCAGAAAAAATATACTCGAAAAAACAAGAAGAATTACTATTTTATAAAAATATGTTACCAATATATATTATTTTTATGCCTCAAAAATACTATTTCAATTGATAAATACGTATTTATATTATATTTATTTCCCATGCGATTATTAACATACATATTTATTTTTATAGTTTCAATACCAAACATCTTTGCACAATCTGTTTTGGGTTCAGGCACATGGGCTCAAGTGAGAGTTGAAAAGTCAGGTGTGTATAAAATAAGCTACGATGATCTTATAAACATGGGGTTCTCGAATATCGAAACCGTTTCGATATATGCTAATACTCCTCATGAATTGTCTCTAATTAACACAAACACTCTTCCGACTACTCTTACAGAAATACCGGTGTATATCTCTCAATCAAATCCTAACACATTTTCGAGTGGCGACTATATTTTATTTTATGGACAGTCAGCACACTCATGGGAGTTGGATACGAATACACAAATATTCATCCCACACACACACTCCTACTCAAATTTTAATTATTATTTTATCACGATTAATCAGGGGCAAACAAAAAGAATAGTAACAGAAAATCAAGTCTCTAATCCGGCAAACTATACCCACACAGATTTTATTGAACGATTATACCATGAAAAAGACGAGGTCAATCCGATAAAAAGCGGAAGAGAGTGGTTTGAATATTTTTCGAGCAAAACACTATCATTCCCATCTCCACAACATATTGCAAACAAAAAGGCTCATTTTTACATTAAACTAGCCGGACGAGACCCGATACAATCGGAATTTCGGGTAATAATAAACGACTCGTTATTAGACAATGTTGAATTGAGTGGCACATCTTCTTATAATCCATATGCACACTCAAAAACAATAATTCACTCATTTTATCCAAGCAAAAATTCTACTTCATTATCTATAAATTCACTCAAAAGTGGGACTAATTCCCGTGCTTACCTAGACTTTGTTGCATTTCAATATCCCAGAAAACTTGAATTTACAAACACCCAATTTTCATTTCGTTCTCTCACAAACATCAACACTCTTGCTGTTTCTCAGTTTAATATTGCAAGCAATTCGAAAATATCTGTCTGGGATATAAGCAATCCTCTTGAACCGAAAAACATACAGACCTCGTTTGCGAATAACATCACATCATTTAAAAGTGAGACAAATTATCTCAAAGAATTTATTGCATTTAATACTGATTTTTTGAATGTGCATTTTGTAAAAAATATTCAAAATCAGGACATCTTATCTCGAACCAATGTAGAAATGATTATTATAACTCCCGAAATATTTCACGAATATGCAGACACACTAGCTAAAATGCACCTCCAGCAGGATAATATTCGCACAATAATTATTACCCCCCAAGAAATCTTCAATGAATTTTCATCTGGTAAGCCGGACATTGGAGCTTTACGTAATTTCGTTCGATATGTATACACCACAAGTAACACATTAAAATATCTCCTTCTGTTTGGAGACGGCTCGTATGATAATAGGAATTTTGAAGAGTCAAGTTATTATATTCCAACATATCAATCACAAGAGAGTTTATCGCAATACAGTTCTTTTGTTTCTGACGATTTTTTTGGAATTTTAGAAGAAAATGAAGGTGTTGATGAGAATGATGATTTTATTGGTGATTTAGATATTGCGGTTGGTCGGTTTCCCGTAAACTCAAAAGAAGAAGCAAAAAACGTAGTCCATAAAACAATTCAATACAGTACCAATAAAGAATATCGGGGCGAATGGCAAAACAATCTGTGTTTTATTGCCGATGATGCCGATGAAAATCAAACTTTTCACATGAGTGATGCTGATAATATTTCAAAAAGCATTCATGCATCCTATCCACAATTCAACTCAACGAAAATTTATCTTGATGCATACAAGCAAGAAAAACAATCTGTTGGACAACGTTATCCCGATGCCAATTTAGCCATTGACAATGCAGTAAAAAAGGGCTGTTTAGTATTTAATTATACCGGGCACGGGAGCGAAACGCAATTGTCTGCAGAAAATGCTTTAAACAAAAGTATCGTAAGTTCGTGGAACAATACAAGCAAATTACCGCTATTCATTACCGCATCGTGTGAAGTTTCACGGTTTGACGATGAAACGCAAACAACCTTGGGAGAACATTTACTGCTCGAAAGAAAAGGTGGTGCAATTGCCCTTTTTTCAACCACGCGGGTTGTGTTTGCATTTTCAAATTACATACTTAATAAAAACATTTACAAAACACTTTTTTTACACGACTCAATAACTGGAAAACCATTAACAATAGGAGAATCTTTTGTTCGTGCAAAACACATTACACCAAATGATTTTAACCAAAACAAACGGAGCTTTACCCTTCTCGGAGACCCGGCATTAACATTAGCAGTACCACAATACACAATAGTTGTTGATTCTATAAACAACATTGTTTTCGATGAATTTAATGATACTCTGAAAGCAAAATCTATCCATACAATCAGCGGACATATTCAAGATTTTTTTGGCAACAAAGTTGACTCATACAATGGAGAAGTGTATCTCCAATTATTTGATAAAGAACAAACAATTAAAACTCTTGGAAACGATGGTAATAATAGCTTCGAATTTTCAGCTTTTACCAATATTTTATTTCACGGAAAAGCTAATATTATAAATGGGGATTTTAAAACTCCGTTTATCATACCACAAGATATTTTTTACTACTATGGAAAAGGAAAATTAAGTTTATATGCAACAAACGGTTCAATTCAAGCAAACGGAGTCTATTCTAATTTACCTATTTTTGGCACAGACCTGTATGCTAAAACAGATACAGAGGGTCCGGAAATTAATATTTACATGAATGACACCTTGTTTAAAGAAAATCAAAAAACACATGAAAATCCACGATTGTTTGTGAAAATATATGATCCGTCAGGCATTAATATATCACAAGCTTCTATTGGACATGACATTACCGTGACTCTCGAAAACATACACACAAGCACAACGCTCATGCTCAATGATTTTTATATTGCCGACAATAACACATTTGCTTCGGGAACGCTCGAATACCCGTTTACGGATTTAGAACCGGGAAACTATACTTTAACAATCGAAGTATGGGACACCTATAATAATAGTTCAATAGAAACAATGGATTTTATTGTCACGTCACAAGAAAAAATTAAAATTTCTTCTCTCTACAATTACCCCAACCCATTAATTAATGAAACAACTTTTCGTTTTTCACACAATCAGGCAGACAAAGAGATACACATTACCATTCATATATATAACATTCGAGGACAACTTGTAAAAACACTTACTCATTCCGGTTTTGCAGATAGTTTTACGGAAGAATCAATATACTGGGACGGAAAAACAAATGCAGGCAATATAATTGAAAAAGGCATCTATCCTTACACTCTTATACTAAAAACAGAAGATGGATTACAAACAATTACCAGTCAAAAAATACTTGTCTACAATAAATAAAAGATAAAACCATATAATAATTGAATACTATTTGAGTTTAAATAAAAAATGTATATTTGCATTACAAAAAAAAATCGTCAAATGAACACAAAAAAAATTATTCCTCTTTTGAGCTTTTTATGCCTCTCAACAATTGTTTTTGCTCAACAAGTTAATGATGATGGTGCTATAAGTACAGGGCAAGTATCATCTGATGTATACAATGTAATAACAACAGCTGTTCCTTTTATGACAATCACCCCGGATTCACGTTCGGGTGCCATGGGTGATGTTGGTGTTGCAACATCAACGGATGTGTGGTCACAACATTGGAATGCTTCAAAATATGCATTAGCAGAAGAAGACATGTCTATTGGTGTATCGTACACGCCATGGCTCGAAAATCTTGGCATAAAAGACATTAACCTTTTATACTTAGCCGGCTACAAAAAATTAGATGACCAACAAGCAGTTGGAGCCTCTCTTCGGTATTTTTCTATGGGAGAAATACCCGCATACAACGAACAAGGGATCTCAGCCGGTTACTCACTTACACCAAAAGAATATGCTATAGATTTATCGTACTCTCGGTATTTATCAGACTTTTTCGTTATGGGTATGACCGGACGATTTATTTACTCAAACCTAGGTGTTACCAGTGAAGATTATGAGCCGGGGAAAGCTGTTGCGGCAGACATTTCGGGTACATTTTTCAAACCCATAACAATTTCGGGCAATGATCTTGATTTACAAATTGGTGCAAGCATTAGTAATTTAGGAAACAAAGTTACTTATTCAATGAATCAAAAAGATTTTATTCCGACTAATTTACGAATTGGTGCAGGAATAAGCGGTGATATAGATCAATACAACTCCCTTAAGTTCTATGTTGATTTCAACAAATTACTTGTCCCAACACCTCCATTACAGATATCATATGAAGATACCTTAGGTAACAAACAAACAGAAATAATTGGATACGACGACAATATTGGTACTATTGCCGGTGTGTTTCAATCATTTTATGATGCTCCTGCGGGTGCCGAAGAAGAATTAAAAGAAATAACTATCGGTACCGGTCTTGAATATTGGTATAATCAAGAATTTGCTATTCGTGGCGGATATTTCCATGAATCAGAAACAAAAGGAAACAGAAAATATTTCACGATTGGAGCCGGATTACGATTAAATGTTTTTGGATTAGATTTTTCATACCTCATACCAACACAAGGCACAAATTCTCCTCTTGCAAACACATTTAGATTCTCTCTCACATTTGATTTTGAAGGAATTGCTGAAGAAAATAAAGATTTACAATCAACAAATTAATTATTCCGTTCGAACATGAATATACGAATCGGTCATGGTTATGATGTGCATGCATTAGCTACAAACATCCCTTTTATTTTAGGAGGTGTGACAATAGAGCATTCAAAAGGAATGGTTGCACATTCAGACGGAGATGTTCTCATTCATGCTATTTGCGATGCACTACTTGGTGCCGCAGCTTTACGAGATATTGGATTTCATTTTCCGGACTCAAACATGAGCTACAAAAATATTGATAGCCGTAAATTATTACAACATACAAAAAAAATTCTTGCAGAGAACAATTATACAATTGGAAACATTGATTCAACTGTTTGTTTACAAAAACCCAAACTCTTACCATACATTCCATTTATGCAACAGAACATAGCAGAAGATCTTGATATAGATATTCAGAATATTTCTGTAAAAGCAACAACAACCGAATCATTGGGATTTGTTGGGCGAGAAGAGGGGATTTCTGCATACGCCGTTGCCTTAATAACCTGAGTTCGATATAATTTTTTAGATTCAGAACGCTTATAAATAGTGAGATTCAATCAAAAAGAATGAAATAATAACGGGTTATTTTAAATTATTTTTGAGCTGAAGATTGCTGTTTATAAGCGAAAAAAGTATGCTTTGCATAAAAAAACAGTTTTTCTGCGTTAAATTATTGAATAATAACGAGATATTATTCAATAATTTGCCTTGATAAACAGCTTTTTATATCAACCGAGGACAAAAAACGAGCTCAGCAGAAATCTGAACTCGAAAAATTACGTCAAACTCAGGTTAATACATTCTCAATAGTTTCTGCGCGAAAACTTCAAAGACAAGTAGTTTTTGTACACGCACTAAATAATTTTTAAGTACCAGTAATTTCAATATAATTTGTATTTTTGATAAGAAATTAATTAATACCTAATTTAATATGAAATATTCAAGCTTTTGGGTGCTTGTTCTTATCATTTTTACAACTTTCAAGTCAATTTCAGCTCAAGAAACATTTACTGATAAAAAACGAGCTCAATACATATTCAGTTTTTCCGAATACGTAAGCTGGAAAAATAGTGAAACAAATGAATTCTCCATTGGTATTCTTTCTCAAGATTCGCTTCTTTACTATATGCTAAAACAAGAAGCGGCTCAAAAACAAAACATTCACAACAAACCAATAGACATCAAACTTTTTTCGAGCATCGAATCAATAAGCCCAACTCAGGTTATTTTTTTAAAAAACTCAAAACATTTTTCAATAGAAGATGTACACGAAAAAATTGATTCACAAGCCACATTACTTTTAACCGAAAATTTTCCCTTTCACAAATCAATGATTAACTTCATTGTATTGGACGGAAATCGAAAATATGAAATTAACGTAGAACGTCTTGCAAACGCAGGGCTTACCATTAACCCTCTTTTGGTTGAACATGCAGTGAAAACGAAAGAAGACTGGGAAGAATTGTATAAAAAAACAGAGCAAAAATTACACGAAGAACAGTTAAAAACAAAAAAGCAAACAAAACTAATTAGCATTCAAGTAGAAGACATTAAAAAAAAGGAACAGGAAATTAGTGAATTGCAACAATCAATACTTCGACAAAAAAAGGCACTAGCTCAATTAAATACTGATATTACAAAAAAACAAGAACAGTTAAACACAACCCTTTTAAACATTGCAAACAGACAGGAAGAAATAAATATTCAAAAATTGCAACTTGATAAACTTAACGAAAATATCACAAAACAACAGCAGGTTCTTCGCTCACAATCAGACAAACTTCACACCCAAGACAAAAAAATTGTATCTCAATTCAACACCATAGAACAACAACATTCGGTTATTATAGCCTTTATTCTCTTTTTTATTATCATTCTCATTTTAGGATACATTATCTATCGTCAATACAAACTAACCCAAAAGATAAATAAAGAGCTTGCAATAAAAAACACCGAAGTAAGCAAAAAAAGAGACATGATTACGGAACAACACAAACACATAACCGATAGTATTGTGTATGCCCGAAGAATTCAACATGCTATATTACCCCCAGAAAATATTATTGCACAGAACATTCCCAATCATTTTATTCTGTTTAAACCACGTGACATTGTTAGTGGCGACTATTATTGGATGACACAAATTGATGATCTCATTGTTATTACAGCGGCTGACTGCACCGGACATGGAGTTCCTGGTGCATTTATGAGTTTGTTGGGTATAACATTCTTAAACGAAATTGTTCACGAAAAAAATATTTTAGAACCCCATCTGATTCTTAATGAATTACGACTACGTATAATAAATTCTCTAAACAAACAACATTCAGAAGAAGAATATAAAGATGGCATGGATATGGCAATTTGCTTAATAGACAAAAAGCAAAATACCCTCTCCTACTCTGGTGCGCACAATCCTTTATATATTATTCGCAATGGCGAATTAGAAGAAATAAAAGCAGACCGCATGCCGGTAGGTTTATCCGAGAAAATGGACAGTTCATTTCAGGTTCACAAAAAAACAATTAATCCCGGTGACGCATTTTATATATTTTCAGACGGGTATGCCGACCAATTTGGCGGACCGGATAATAAAAAATTCATGGCACGTTCATTCAAAAAATTACTCCTGTCCATTCACGAAAAAGAAATGGAAGAGCAAAAAAGCATTTTAGACTCAACAATTACAGAATGGAGAGGAGACACCGAGCAAATAGATGATATATTAATTATTGGTTTAAAAATGTAAAAATGAAACAATGGGAACACAGCATTCGAGATTTCGAAAATTATCTCAAACTTGAAAAATCATTGTCTCGAAACAGCATTGAAGCATATTCTCACGACATAAAAAAATTACTTTCATTTTTAGAAATGCATGAATTAGATGCTCTACCCCAAAACATAACAACCGAACTTATACGTGATTTTTTGTATTGGCTCAACATGATGGGAATTGGTGAACGCTCACAAGCACGAATTATATCAGGCATTAAATCTTTTTTTTCATATTTATGGATAGAAAGCATTATATCAAATGACCCGACAGATTTAAT
Organism: Bacteroidales bacterium; assembly: GCA_027858745.1. Taxonomy (GTDB): domain Bacteria; phylum Bacteroidota; class Bacteroidia; order Bacteroidales; family UBA1715; genus JAQICB01. Next base: position 49,290 of record JAQICB010000102.1, on the reverse strand, counting down.
AGAAACACCACGAATCGGAAAAAAATTACCTGAAGTACTTTCTCTCGAAGAGATTGATCTCCTGATTGGTTCAATAGATTTAAGCACAGCAGAAGGGCAACGAAACAAGGCAATTATAGAAACTCTTTACAGTTGCGGCTTACGAGTAAGTGAATTAACGAATCTCAAATTAAGTAATCTTTATTTCTCCGAAGGATTTATTCGCATAATTGGCAAAGGAAATAAAGAAAGACTTGTTCCCATTAGTGCTAAAGCACAGCAAGAAATTCGCTATTACAAAGAAGAAACTCGCAATCATATGACGCCGAAAAAAGGAAGTGAAGATATTGTATTTTTAAATCGGCGCGGAGCAATTCTAACCCGAGTAATGATTTTTACAATTATAAAAAGATTAGCCGAAAAAGCCGGAATTACCAAAAATATTAGCCCACACACCTTTCGACACTCATTTGCCACACACATGGTTGACGGCGGTGCCGACTTACGTTCGATACAAGACATGCTCGGACATGAATCAATCACCACAACCGAAATATATACCCACCTCGACAAAGAGCATTTGTATAACACAATTATGATGTATCATCCTCGTTCTCATAAAAAATAAGGATACATGCCTCGAAAAAAAAGACATACAATCCCTCGATTTAATATAATAATTCTCGGAATTATTGGTCTCATTGTAATTATGTACAGCATATTTAAAACAACAAATATCGACCCGGTATTATCATTAACCTATCAAAGAATCGAAAAATTATATGAAGAAGATATCGAAAGAGAAGCGAAAAAATATGATGTGCCCGAAGAATATTTTAAAGCACTCATATTATTAGAAAGTTCGGGACACAAACATATTCCGAAAAGATTTGAACCACACGTCTATGCCCAACTCAAAAAGGTGCAAGCAGGGAGGCGAAAGCACTACGAACAAATAACCGGCAAAACCCTAAAAAACTTAAGTGATGCTGCAATACGAAATCTTGCCTCATCATGGGGTCCATTTCAGATTATGGGATACAAATGCTATCAATTAGGAATATACATATCGGACTTACGAGGTAAAGAATCAATAAAATGGGGAATGCAGTGGATCGACACGAATTATGGAGATTTACTACGCCAAGGCAGATACAAAGATGCGTTTCACATGCACAATACAGGAAGGCTCTATCCAAAAAAAGGAGTTCCACACACTCATAATCCCGAATACGTTAAAAATGGACTTATGCACATGAAAGAATTTAAAAAGCGAAAAATGAAAAAATAAGCATAAAGCCAAAAAAAAACAGATAAAAAAAACTATTTTTGAGTATTCAAATTTTTCATAAAAAGTATACAATTATGACACACAATACAAACGATGTTGAAGCCATTGATAACTTAAAAAAGTCATATACAGAACTCAAACAAGAAATTCAAAAAATTATAATTGGTCAGGAAGACATTATTGACAATGTATTGCTTTCTATATTTAGTGGTGGACACTCTTTACTTATTGGCGTTCCGGGTTTGGCAAAAACATTACTAGTAACGACTATAGCAAAGACATTGGGTATAGATTATAATCGTGTTCAGTTCACGCCCGACCTTATGCCAAGTGATATTATCGGCACCGAAATCCTCAACTCGAACCGAGAATTTGTATTCAACAAAGGTCCACTGTTTACAAACTTCCTCCTTGCCGATGAAATAAACAGAACACCCCCAAAAACACAGGCAGCCTTATTGGAAGCAATGCAAGAACATGCCATAACGACCGGTGGAAAACGCTATAAATTAACAGAACCCTTTTTTGTGCTTGCAACACAAAACCCAATAGAACAAGAAGGGACATATCCTTTACCCGAAGCACAACTCGACCGATTTATGTCAAATATTTGGTTGGATTACCCAAATATTGAAGAGGAAATTACTATAGTAAAATCAACGACCTCGGGAAATGAACAGGTAATTTCGAAAAAATTAAGTTCACAAGAAATCATTGAATATCAAAAACTCATTCGAAAAATACCGGTACCGGACAATGTTATAAGTTATGCCGTAGAACTAGTAGCAAAAACAAGAAAAAGCAGTCCACTTGCTACCAAAATGGCACAAGAATACATTTCGTGGGGAGCAGGTCCGCGCGCATCACAATACCTCATAATTGGAGCAAAAACACATGCTGCACTTAACGGAAAATATTCGCCCGACATTGAAGATGTGCAAGCAATTGCACACTCTATACTCAGACACAGAATTGTAAAAAATTACAAAGCCGACGCAGAAGGATTAACTATTGACGAAATTATCAGCAATCTGATGTCATAAACATATGAAGCACCTACTCATTATACTATTCTCTTGCATTTCTTTTGCTTTTTCGACACAAGCTCAGACTCATCAAATAAAAATTGTAAATGCAGAAAAAATGAAAGGAAACAAGCAACTCCGTAAACTCTACGGTTCTGTTGTGCTCTCGCATAAAGACATTACCATGAAGTGCGACAGTGCATACTTATATGCACAAGAAAACATATTTAAAGCATACAATAATATTACAATTAAAGATAATTCCGTAACAATTACCGCCGATTCCTTAGATTATAACAGTAATACGAATATGGCTCAATTACGAGGAAATGTTGTGTTTACCGATAAAGACATGAAGTTGACAACACAATATTTAGATTACAACACCCAAGAAAAAATTGGCTATTATTATAATAACGGGACATTAACCAATGATGAAAATACGCTTTTGAGCGAACGAGGTATCTATTTTTCTCAAAGTCAGGATGTTTTTTTCAAAAAAAATGTGGAACTACTCAACAAAGACTATAACATTTTTACCGACACCCTGCAATACAATACTAACAGCAAAATTTCATACTTTTTGGGCCCCACACATATTACAAGTAGCGGCGATTTACTTTACACCGAAAACGGATGGTATGATACCGAGACAAACATTTCTGAATTTTTTGAAGGTTCATATTTACAATCCGGTTCTCAATTTATTTACGGCGACCATCTTACTTACGATAGAAACACAAATATTGGTATTGCACGCAAAAACGTACGCGTACAAGACACCTCCGAACAGATAGAAATTAGAGGAGAATATGCCTATCAAAACGGTAACACAAAAAACATGTACATTACCGACAGCGTGCTTCTTATAAAAGAATTCAATAATGACTCTCTCTTTCTCAATGCAGATTCTATACTTTATTCAAGACACACCTTAGCAGATTCTAGCGAATATTTCACCATAAAAACATACTATAAAGTACGTTTTTACAGTCACGACATTCAGGGCGTATGTGATTCTCTCGTATACAATTCCCGTGACTCCGCCATCACATTATTTTCCGAACCGATACTGTGGTCAGAACAACACCAAATAACCGGAACAGCTATAATTCTCCACTTAAAAGATAACGAACTGACCGACATACAAATAAATTCAGATTCCTTTATTGTATCAGAAGATTCACAAAATCAATACAATCAAATGAAGGGTGTGGCTCTAAGAGGGTACATACAAGATAATAAACTACACAAAATTACAATTTCAAAAAGTGGCGAAACGCTGTATTACATTAAAGATAAAACTGAATTAATTGGAATCAACAAAGCCGTGAGTGATTCTATTACCATTCTCATAGTAGACGGAAAAGCTCAACAAATAATTTTCAAATCGAAACCAAACGGAATATTATATCCTCCCGGAGAGATTGCACAAGAAGAAACGATTTTACCGGGTTTTTCATGGCATAAAACCATTCGTCCTCGCAACCGATATGATATTTATATATGGAAAGATTTTTCCGCTTATAAACAGTCATCTTCAGCTCAAAAATAATTTAAAATAAGCCGTTATTATTTCATTATTTTTGATTGGACCTCATTATTTATAAGCGTTCTGAACCTAAACAATTATATCGAACTCTGGTTTAAAGAAGAAATCTCCCGTTTAAGTTAAAAACTATTTAATAAAAAAAGGTAAAAAGCGATTAGAAGAACATTTTGTATTGTATTTTTGCACAAATAAAACGAACAGGGCGTGAAGCAAGAACTACAACCATATCCTTTTATATCAGAAACAGATACGAGTACTGAGATTATTCCTGTCAGTATTATGCCTGAGCCACCTGCTATTTCAGGCACATTACAAGAACCCTACATTTACGACAAGTCCGCTATACATATAAAAAAAGAACATATTGATAGCGAAACAAAAAAAAATACAAAAACGGCAGATACAGCACAAAAAACAGATGCTCCCCTCATAGTGGAAGACAAGAATATTGAACTAGGAAGCGAAATAGCATTATTCGATTCTGTTACGACGTTTGAATCTCCGAAACAAACAACAACATCTACAACCCACAAAAAAGAAGCAAAAGAAGAAGTTATTCAAATTCGTTACGACTCGATTGGAACGGCCTCCAACAGTTGGATGTTTTGGCTTATATTAAGCACCTTTATTTTATTTAGTTGGACTCGCATTTTTTACAAAAAGAAATTGCAATTCTTATTTCGTGCCCTTTTCAATTACAACTTTGCACTCAAATCGATTCAACAACACAATGAGTTTTCGAACCGATTTTCTTCAATCCTTTCAATAATTTTTGCAGTAAATATGGGGCTCTTTTGTTTACAAATATCAAACGCGGGCTTTTATGAATACCAATCAGGCATAAACGCCATTGTAATAACACTTGCTATTGCTGCCGCTATAACTGTATTATACTGGCTCAAAAAAATACTCTTTATAATTCTAGGATTTATCTTTCAAGCACGGCAATATGCAGAAGAATACATTGAAAATGTGTATTTATTTAATCATGCCTTAGGTCTTTTTTTATTTCCTGTAATTCTTTCAATTGGTTTTGTCGATCCCGAAATTATCTCAAACCAAACTCTTATTTATATAGGTCTGTCTGTAATTTCTATTTTCTATTTCTTTCGATTTATTCGAGGAATTCAAATAAGTATACGTACAAATGTTTCCATATTTTATATGTTTTTGTATTTTTGCACTCTCGAATTATTACCAATAATTTTACTTGCAAAAATTGGAATACTTATGAGTAAAACATTTTTATAAAAACGTACATAACAAAAATAAGCTATGAATCATCCATAAAAATAATTATTAAATACACTTGAATTATCTTATGGATATTACACATACCTCCCCAATTAGGCGAGTATGACTATTGAAAATCACTTAATATAAACCTATGAAAATCAAAAAAATTCTAGTATCTCAACCCAAACCTGCGACAGAAAAATCACCTTACTTTGACCTAGCAAAGAAGAATAATTTACAAATAGATTTTCGTCCGTTTATACATGTTGAAGGCATACCGGCTCGAGAATTTCGAAACCAAAAAATAAACATTTTAGAACATACTGCCATTATTTTAACAAGCCGAACGGCAATCGATCATTTTTTCAGAATCAGCAAAGAACTTCGATTAACCGTTCCTGACACTATGAAATATTATTGCATTTCGGAAGCTACCGCTTTTTATATTCAAAAATATATAGTGTACAGAAAGCGTAAAATATTTACTGCAAATGGCAAATTTGACAACTTAGTAGATATTCTCAAAAAACATTCTAACGAAAAATTTCTTATTCCCCTTTCTGATATTCACAAACAAGAAATACCGGAGAAATTAAATGCCGCAAAACTTACCTATACTAAAGCAATTTTATACAAAACAATAAGTAGCGATTTATCTGATTTAAAAGATATTGATTATGATGTTTTAGTGTTTTTCAGTCCATCTGGAATTGCGTCATTAAAACAAAATTTCCCCGATTTCAAACAAGAAAACAAGTATATTGGAGCATTTGGCACAACAACAGCTAAAGCTGTGAAAGATGCAGGATTACGTTTAGACATTCCTGCACCAAATTCAAAAGCACCTTCAATGACAATGGCTTTGGAACAGTTTATTAAAGACAAAAATAAAAAATAAAAACACGAATGAAACAATACGGCTTTCCAAAAGCCTACAAATTATGTTCAAAAAAAGAATTTGAAACGGTACTTTCAAAGGGAAGAACACAGGTTGTTTTTCCCTTTAAATTTATATGGACCAGCGGTTCCGCAACCGATTGCCCAATAAAAATCGGCATAAGCATTCCCAAACGTTTTCATAAAAAAGCGGTAACCCGAAATAATATCCGACGACACATCCGAGAAGCACTTCGTACAGAATGCTCCGATTTTTTTGTAAGCTTACAGAATGAAAAACGAACAGTATATTGTTTGATTGTATATTCAGACACAACAATAATTCCCTCTCCAGAAATTGTAAAAAAAATAAGAAGCGGGATAAAAAAAATAGTAGAAAACCATGAATATCATTAAATATATTTTTATTTTGCCCATAAAAATATATCAATGGCTTATTTCTCCATTTTTTCCGAGCTCATGTCGGTATACTCCTACATGCTCAGAATATGGAATTGAAGCCATAAAAACACATGGTGTTTTCAAAGGCGGTTCATTACTCATAAAAAGACTCCTGCGATGTCATCCATGGGGTGGTCACGGGCATGACCCCGTACCTTAATCAGATTTGTATGAAAAAAAAATCTTCAGTCATATTATCATTATTCATACTTGTTTTTGCAAGTATCATCATTAGTTTATTTGCATTTTTTGATGACACGAAAACATTTAAAACAGCAAAAAGTCTTGATATTTTCTATTCACTGTTTAGCGAATTGAATGAACAATATGTAAACGAAACAGACCCCGAAGAGCTTATAACAATAGCAATTGACAGCATGCTCTCCTCATTAGACCCCTATACCAAATATATTCCTCAATCAAAAATTGAAGAATATCGCATCATGACTCATGGCGAATATGGAGGAATTGGAGCGATTCTCTCATCTCAAAAATCACAAAACTTCATTTCCGAAGTATATAAAAACTCTCCTGCACAAAAATCAGGCATTATGCCGGGAGACATTATTATGAAAATAGACAATCATTCTATTGACGATAAAACTGACGAAGAAATTCACGAAATACTGCAAGGAGAACCCGGAACATACATGAATATTGACATTAAACGATTCGGTGTAGACAGTCTTATTCATTTTTCAATACAACGGGAAAAAATTCAAATTTCTAGCATCCCCTATCATGGAATGATTTCATCAAACATCGGATACATAAAGCTACGCAGTTTTACTCAAAACTGTTCACAAGATATAATAGAAGCTCATCGAGAACTTAAAAACAAAGGTGCAGAATCATTTATTATTGATTTACGAAACAATCCCGGCGGATTACTATTTGAAGCGATTCAAGTTGTAAACATTTTTATTCCCAAAAACAATAAAATTGTGTACACCCGCGGCAAAAACTCACTTGCATCTCATGATTATTTCACCCAAAAAGAAGCTCTAGACACCAGTTCAAAACTCATTATATTAATTAATGAAAAATCGGCATCAGCATCTGAAATTGTTGCAGGAAGCATTCAAGATTTTGATCGAGGAATAATAATCGGCGAACAAAGTTTCGGTAAGGGTCTTGTGCAAGCTCAAAGAAAAATTGCCCACAATTCGATGCTTAAAGTTACAATTTCCAAATATTACATTCCGAGCGGTCGATGTATTCAAAAAATAGATTATTCCCATAAAGATTCAGACGGAAAATCACAATCAATCCCCGATTCATTACTCAGCACATTCTACACAAAAAATGGAAGACCGGTAAAAGACGGTGGTGGCATAATACCTGATGTGCTTATTTCTGATATTGGAAATCAATCGCACATGCAAAAAAATTTACTGGAACAATCATCTTTTTTACACTTTGCATCAACATATTTTTCACCGAAAGACAGCACAAAATATAGCCCCGAAACTTTTACCGTTTCTGAAGAACTGTATCAATCATTTGTAACATTTGTAGATACAAGTGCCCAATTAAAACATACAAAAAAGCAGACATTAATAGCACAACTTAAAGCAGAATCTCAAAAAGATTCACTCAATATAGATTTCGCAATTAAAGAATTACAAGAAACGATACACGAACAAGAAAAGAAACAACTTATTGTAGAAAAAGATGCTCTTTCTCAAATACTTGGTAAAGAAATAACAAAATATTTCTTCTCGGCAGAAGGCTCTGTTCAATATTTTTTACCACACGACACATACATTGAGGCAGCGCAAACATATCTGAATGCGACAAAATACAAACGTATTGTATCGGGTGTTGAAGGAACTCACAAAAAATAAGCAAAATTCACGCATTATTAATGCGGATTTGATTTGTTTTATTTTGATATAATAAAGCCTTGTATTAATTTTACCGCATCTGAAAATAATTATATAAACAGAACATAAATAAAAAAATAATGAAACATCCATGATAAAAATTTTAGAAAAACTTAAACAATTATCTCATGGCAGTTTCACAAGCCCCCCAATTAGGCGGGTATAACAAATAAAAATCAATAAAATATACATATGAAAATTTTAAAATTCGGTGGCACATCAGTTCAAAATGCAGTAAACATTTCAAAAACAATTTCTATAATTTCGGAAAAACTTCAAGATGATACTATTGCAGTTGTTGTTTCGGCATTTGGCGGCATTACAAATAAATTAATAGAAGCAGGGAATTTAGCTGCAGAATCGAACATTTCATATAAAGAAACGATAACAGAAATTTCGACAATTCATCAAAACGTTATACAAACCTTATTGAGTGGAGAACGAAAATCAAAAAGTCTTGAATACGTAGATGATTTAATAAAAAACTTACACAACATTCTTCACGGATTGTATCTGATTAGAGAATTATCTCCGCGGTCTCTCGATCTTATTTCAAGTTACGGCGAACGGTTATCAGCATTCATTATAGCACAAGCTTTACAAGAAAAACAAATAAAAGCCGATTATCTTGATGCACAAGAAGTAATAAAAACAGACAAAACCTTTGGGGCAGCAAAAATTAATTTTGATGTTACGCAAAAAAATATTCGAAAAGCTATTGGAGATGGATCTACAACATATATTGTTACCGGATTTATTGCAAGTACAGCCGACAATGAAACAATAACACTAGGAAGAGGCGGGTCTGATTATTCAGCAGCAGTTTTCGCACAAGCACTCAAAGCAGAAATACTCGAAATATGGACCGATGTTGACGGTATGATGACTGCCGATCCGAGAAAAGTAAAAAAAGCATATCCACTGGCACAAGTAACCTATGCCGAAGCAATGGAACTGTCTCATTTTGGAGCAAAAGTACTTGAACCAAGAACAGTTATCCCTGCCATGGCAGAAAATATTCCGGTAATTATAAAAAACACCTTTAATCCAACAGCTCCGGGAACATATATTTCAAACACCAATCAAAATCCGGAACACCGAGTTCAGGGAATTTCATCTATTGACGATGTAAGTTTAATTACCGTACAAGGAAGTGGAATGATTGGCGAAGCAGGTATTTCAATGCGATTGTTTAAAGCTATTGCTAAAGGAAATATAAATGTTATACTTATTACGCAAGGGTCTTCAGAACACTCAATTACCTTTGCTGTTTCTCCTCAAGAAGCACACAATGCAAAAAAATTATTAGAAGACGAATTTGAAGGAGAACTCGAAACAAAGTTAATAGAAACTATTCGGATAAAAGATAATTTATCGGTAATTGCAGCAGTTGGTGAAAATATGAAAAATATACCCGGCGTATCGGGAAGATTTTTTAATGCTTTGGGTCTAAATGGTATAAATGTTCATGCAATTGCACAAGGAGCAAGCGAATTAAACATTTCTGTAGTTGTTTGCAACACAAACACAAACAAAGCTCTTAATGCACTTCACGAAGCATTTTTCTTATCGAACGACCAAACACTTAACGTGTTTATTGTTGGAACAGGCGTAATTGGTAATGAGTTAATAAACCAAATTGCAGCTCAACATACCACATTAATTGCAAAAAGTAATATTGATGTTAAAGTTATCGGCATCTCAAATATAGATGGGTACATAATTGACGAAGACGGCTTGGATATTTCAAATTGGTCAGAAATTATGACTACACAAGGAGCAAAACCTGATTTAGATATTTTTGTAAACACAATAAAAGAACTCAACTTACGAAACAGTGTATTTGTTGACAATACCGGAAGTTACGATGTTGCTTCAAAATATGAAGAACTTTTAGAAAAAAGTGTTTCAATTGTTACACCAAATAAAATTGCAAATGCGAGCGATTATAAACGATACGAAAACATTCATAAAATTGCAGCTGAAACAGGCGCTCGTTTTTATTACGAAACCAATGTAGGAGCAGGATTGCCCGTAATAAACACACTCAAAGATTTAATTAAAAGCGGTGATGAAATTCTCAAAATTGAAGCTATCCTGTCCGGTTCATTAAACTACATTTTCAGTAATTGTAACGAATCGCATGATTTTGCATCTGTGGTCAAAGAAGCTCGTGATAAAGGATTTACCGAACCTGATCCAAAATTAGATCTTTCAGGATTGGACGTTGCGAGAAAAATATTAATTCTTTCTCGTGAAATTGGATGTGAATTCAATCTTGATGATATTCAGATTGAAAATTGCTTAAGTCCCGAAAGTCAAAAAACAAAAACAGTAGATGAACTATGGGAAACTCTCGAAAAATTTGACAATTCTGTATATGAAAAGAAAATAAAAGAAGCATCTTCAAATAACAAACGATTAAAATACATTGCAACATACGAAAACGGTAAAGCAAAAACTGAAATAAAAGCGATAGACCCAACACATCCTTTTTATAATATAACAGGAAGTGATAACATTATTTCATTTACAACGGCACGATACCGCACACAACCCTTAATCGTTATCGGCCCCGGTGCAGGTGCAGAAGTAACTGCAGCCGGAGTATTTGCAGATATTATTCGAATAGTAAATTTTTAACGATAAATTGAATCTACATTCAGTACAAAGAATTTTGTGTTGAATGTAGATTTTTTAATTCTATCGCAACAAGATAACCGGACCAATTTTGTCAAATCCACCTCTCCCATTAGGAATACCTTTCCAGTCTTGACCATCTTTAAACACAGCTTCAATTTTCCAAATATAGGTATCTGATTTCAATACTTTTCCCTTGTATCTTCCATCCCACCGTCCCATAAAATCACCTTCGTCGTCTACCTCATTCGAATACCATACTAGATTTCCCCACAGGTCATACACCCATATTTCCATTGTATAAATGTTAAATCCTTTCGGTTGAAAATAGCGTACTCCTTGTGCTGGATTCATTGGTGAAAATGCATTTGGCACATATAAATTTGCACATAAATCAATAAATATTTTTTCCGAATAACTACTTTCACATCCATAACTATTTACGGCTCGTAATACGGGATTGGAATACCCATATAAATATCGTTCTACCTCTAAAGGTTTATTTACATCTTTATATCTAACTAACGTCTCAGTACTATCCGGATTTCTGCGATTGGCACCAAAATCCCAATACAAATCATACGGAATCTCTTTATTATTTTGCAAGCCAGATGAATTATAATTCCATATAGAATCTTGAATTGTTTGATTTGTATATAACACAATATTAGAAGCTCCCGGTAATGACCAGTCAAACGATGGGATTGGATACGGTGCTGTTTCAACAACTATTGTATCATATCCAACACAGCCATCAATAGTTTGCTCCATTACCATCAGAGTATCATATCCAGGCACACCCCAATCAACATAGAGCACATTTTTGCTTGCATCATCCTTAACATAACTTACCTTATCAGCACTTACCTTCCAATCATATATGCTTCCTCCATTATATTTTGTAGCATATCTCTCCTCAATCTGATTTTCACAGACTTTTTTTGCTCCCAATATTTCTGGAACAGACGGTGGAACCAATCTTAAACTAACCGGAACCTCTGGACTTTTACAGCCGATTATAGAATCATAATCATATACCGTAAATTGATATATTCCAACATCTAAATCCTTTTCATTTTCAAACTCATATACATTACCCTCACTCACAGATGGATATGCATCGTGGCTAATCCAAATCATCTGGGGAGTTCCGTCTCCATACATGAGCTCAATATTTTCGTTTTTACAAATAACAAAAGAATCTACTTGTGGTGCCGGCGTAAAGTACACCATCACATCTTGCCGTGCAATATCTGTACAGCCTTTACCATCAACATAACTATATGATATCTCATGCGTATCTGTAGTCTCGCCATTAAATGTTGGGTCAAATTCACCGGAAGAATTTATACCACGTGTCGCACCATCTACGGCCCAAGAACCTGTTCCTAATCCATTTGAGGCATAATCAACAGTTTTATCAAAGACCTGAACGCCCGCATCGAAACAAATTGGTGTTGTTGGTGCTGTTATCGTAATATCCGGAAGTTGGTTCACCACAACCGAAACTTCTGTTTTTGCACTCTCACACTGGTTCCCGCTACTAGATTCTGTTGCGATATAACTCACATAAAATTTTGTTGTACCTACGGTCATATTATCAACACCGTGTGCAAAACTATAGCTATCATCGGTTATTGCTCCGCTTATTAAAATAGGATTATTATCTTCATCGTAAATTTTCCATGTATCTACCGATTCTGTAGTAGACATCGGTTTATTTGCAAGAATGTCTGACAAGTCATTACCCTTACACTCTTCTACACCAAAAACTTCCGGAGCATCAAACTGACAATTAAACATAGTTACTGTTACCTCCATTGTTGTATTCGCCACACACCCCCCTGCACTTGACAAAAAAGTATAGGTTCTTGTATCCTCAGTTGCGGTATTGATTGATACGGGAGTCCATATACCATTCACTCCATTATTTGAAGTTACAGGTAAAACATCCGGAATATCGCCAACACGATAGGGACCCAATTGGGTAAATGTTGGCGTTATGATTGCGTCAACATCAATTGTAAGCGTTGTTGAGGAAGCACATTTTCCGGCATCAGGAGTAAATGTGTATGTTGTAGTTGTTGTATTATCAATGGCAGGAGACCACGTTCCTGTAATACCTTCAAGTGATGTTGTAGGCAAAGCAGGAATAACATCGCCTACGCAATAAGGACCAACTGCATTAAATGTTGGCGTTATGATTGTACCAACAGCAATTGTAAGCGTTGTTGAGGAAGCACATTGTCCGACATCCGGGGTGAATATGTATGTTGTGGTTGTTGTATTATCAATAGCCGGTGACCAGCTTCCCGTAATGTCTTCGAGAGATGTTGTAGGTAAATCGGGAATAATATCTCCCGTAGAATAAGGACCAACTGCACTAAATGTTGGCGTTATGATTGCGTCAACATCAATAGTAAGCGTTGTTGTAGATGCAGATTCTCCGGCATCCGGGGTAAATGTGTATGTTGTGGTTGTTATATTATCAATAGCAGGCGACCACGTTCCTGTAATACCTTCAAGTGATGTTGTAGGCAAAGCAGGAATAACATCGCCCACACAATATGAACCAACTACACTAAATGTTGGCGTTATGATTGCGTCAACATCAATTGTTAGCGTTATTGAGGAAGCACATTGTCCGACATCCGGGGTAAATGTATATGTCGTAGTTGTTGTATTATCAATAGCAGGTGACCAGCTTCCCGTAATGCCTTCGAGAGATGTTGTAGGCAAATCGGGAATAATATCTCCCGTAGAATAAGGACCAACTGCACTAAATGTTGGGCTTATCCAAGAATTAATAACGACATCTGTTGTTACAGGAGCTGTTGTATTACCACTAACAGTCACATTCATAGAATATGTGCCGGACATTGCCAGAGTAGCATTTGGTCTCGTAGGGTTCATATCTGTTGATGTCCACCCATTGGGCCCTGTCCAAAAATAAGTTGCTCCAGACTGAGTATATGTAACATAAAGCTCCAAATCATCGCCTTCACATACAATTGAATTACTACTAATAGGAGGTGCCACTATATCACAATTAGCAACTCCGTCTCCACCGGTCTGTTCAAACTCAATATTAGTTTCTGTATTTGAGTAATTTGTTATAAGCAAAACATAAATTTCACCAGTTTGTGCACCAAGAATATGTACTGTTTCATTATCAGCCGGATCGTAACTACAATCAACGATTTTACCGTACGGATAAAAATTAGTCGTACTCGTATTATCAGGACAAGTCGAACAGTCTTCCATCGAAATTTCTTCACAATAATTTGTAATCGAAGAATACGGTCCCCACGCAATAAAATCGACATCATCGCCACTGGTAATATCAATTATTAAATCACCGGATTCGCTAACCTCCATAAAGTACCAAGCAGGGTTTGGAGTAGTCCCTAAGCAACCAACCTTGCCATACCCGTCAACATCAGTAGCAGCGGGGAAAAGATAATTATCTTCTGTACAAAAGGCAATACTTGTACTACAATCCTTACCGGGAGGTGGTGGTGAAGCTATAGTCAAGTCTAAAGTGAAATTTGGTATACAAGCAGATGATGTATTTGTAGAAACAATGAAATAATACGTTGTACCGCCGTACAAAGGTATCGACTGACCAATCGCATTAGTGCCGGAACTTGAAACACTCCAAATACAAGTTCCCACATCCGGACAATCTTTTGTAATATTAACCCCAACATAATAAGTATCTGCCATCAAATCAACATCCACATATTCATTTTCAAGCGGAGTATATTCAAATACAAAATCTTCTCCTTCAAGATATGATGAATTACAGGCATTTTCACTATTATAATTATTACAAGCTCCACATGTTGTTCCTGTGTAAGCATACGGAATAGAACTTATTTGAACCGCACTGCCACAATACGAACATTCTTCGGAATCAGTACACGATCTTGATATTGTAAAATTACCCGTCATTGAGGAACCCGAAGAATAGTATGCAATATAGACATAATACGTTTGACCAACATTAGCAATAAAAGAATGAGATTCTATACCGGAAGAACCTGCATTGTCAACACAAGCTATCGATGAAAAACTGCCACAACTGCCGGTTACAATAGCCATTTCAGCATCAAAGTCTGCGGTTAATGATATTGTTGTATAATCCCCATCGCCGATAAAGGTGTACCATGCACCATAGTTGGACAATGAGCAGCCGGTTTGATGCTCAATATTCAATGTAGATACTGTGCTACCTTCTAGGCTGCTTGTTCCACAGGGAAGCGGTTCAGCATTTGCACAAGAAAAATTTATTGGAGGTATTTCAACACAAGAAATACCTGCAGACCATCCCAGAGCACCATCCAGACTGTTGTTGGTTGTCCACTCAAATGTAAGGCATGTTCCTGTTGAGGTAACAAGCCCCGGGCTTAAATTCCCACTGTATGTGCCAATCAGTGGATCGACTGTAGAACTACCATCATAAATAGCAAGATTATCACCGGCTTCATTAGTGCTGAATGTGGTAAAATCAAATTGAAGTGCCTCTTCTGTTCCTGAGCAAAAAGTCATGGTTTGCGTTTCATTATAGTCCACATAAGCACCGTCTCCTTGCGGATCCATAAAAATACCGTAACAATCCATTATAGCCATACCATCGGTCATAGGATAAATGGTTGGTGAAGGAATGCAGGAAGTGTTGATTTCAAACCCCGTCTTTGTATACGAACCATCTGTTACAAATCGAATAGTTATACAAGTTCCTGTAGCAGATATTGTTCCGGGACTACTTGATCCTGAAAAGGGACTTCCGAGCACTTCCGGAGCAGCTATACTGTTACCATCATATATATATAGATTATCATAGCCGGATTCTATAATAAAAGAAGCGAAATCAATTTTTACATAGTCTGTACTACCTGAACAAATGGTTACAGTATAATCCTCACTATTATTATATACTCCTCCGGAACCACCACTATCATAAATAGTAAAATTGCATCCTGTTTGAATCGTTCCGTCAATGATATCTATATTCTGTCCGTTTGTAAACAAAGCACCAAATATGACAACGAAAAGCAGACAATATTTATAACCGTATTTCATAAGTATTATTATTTTTGGGTGATACCGGCTTCACTAATTTTTATATCGTATTGTTTTATCAATTGGTTTATCTCCTTAGGATACAAATTTCTGAAAGAAAATATTTCAAAATGAGCATTTTCGAGATAATTAACATTGATAATAAAATCACTTTGTTTCAAAGAATGATAAATTGCTTTAACAACATCATCTTTTGGCAAATAATCAAGTTTAAAATTGACTTTATAATAATATCCTTTTCGTTCCTGATCTACAAATTGTATCTCAGACACAGGTGCAGATTGCATCTCAGACACAACTTCGTTAATCAAAGCAATAATTGCATCTTCATGCACAGATACATTGGCAGTATACATACACTTATTGTAATTTGGTTCTGCATAAAATGAAAATGTATGAATATCGGGCTGTTCTTCGAGAGTCTTTTTAATTATACCGGCAATTTCGGAATCCAAAGTGCCATTCAGTTCAAGGTAAACAGTTTTGGTATTATTATCGTATGTCTTTGATGCAACAATCGTATAATTATCAACTTGCCCATAACCAAACCCGGCAAAACATACAATAAAACTCAATAAAATCAATCGGTTCATATTCTCTATCAGTTTTCAATTTACACAATAAAAATCAACAAATTTCAGTCAATATCAGAGAATATAAGGAGCAAGCCACAAAGTCTGTTATTCTAATACAGAAAAGTGTTTCCTTAATTATACCTCATCAATTTTCACTATATCTTTGGTCAAATCATCCCTAAAAACAGTAAGCCAAAGTGTTGTTTGCTTTTCAAAAACAAAAGTATTATAATATTTTAATTTAATACTTAACATAATGACATAAATTCTGCGAAAAAAGTTGCATCCTCCCCCCACAGGTATTTTTAAGGCTCGCAAAAATATTATTTTCTTAATTATCAAAAAATTAAGAAGACCGCCGTTAAAAAAATATAGCTTGTAAGAATTGCAGCAATAAATAATATATTTTGAACAAAGCCCTCAAAACAAGATAATTCATGAAAAAGTATGATATCAATTATGCTTTAGATTATCAAAAATGTGAGAAAATGAATTATATTTGGAGCAATAATATTTTTACGAAATCTCAAAAAAAAGAAAAAACATGAAAATTTCAGTTATTGGTGCAGGTAATGTAGGAGCAACATGTGCAAAATTCATGGCTCAAAAAGAATTAGCAAGCGATATCGTTCTCTTAGACATTAAAGAAGGTTTTGCAGAAGGCAAAGCTATGGATATAATGCAAACTGCGGCATTATTAAACTTCAACTCTCGCGTATCGGGTGTTACAAATGATTATAGTAAAACAGCAGGATCTGATGTAGTTGTTGTAACTTCAGGACTTCCAAGAAAACCCGGTATGACACGTGAAGAACTTATCGGCACAAATGCAGATATTGTAAAAGAAGTAACAGATAACATTCTTAAATATTCTCCAAATGCTATTCTTGTGATTATTAGTAATCCGATGGATACAATGACATATCTTGCATTAAAATCTTCAGGATTACCAAAAAACAAAGTTATTGGTATGGGTGGAATCCTTGACAGTTCACGATTTAAATATAATTTAAGTACGGGATTAAATGCACCGGCAAGTGATATTGAAGGTGCTGTTATTGGAGGTCATGGTGACACAACAATGATTCCATTAACTCGCTTAGCAACATATAATGGTGTGCCGGTTGAATCAATTCTTGACTCAGCTAAAGTTGACGAAATAGCTTCTGCTACAATGGTTGGTGGTGCTACATTAACAAAATTACTTGGAACATCGGCATGGATTGCTCCAGGTGCGGCAGGTGCTGCTCTTGTGCAAGCTATTGTGCGCGACGAGAAAAAAATATTCCCTTGCAGTGTGCTTTTAGAAGGTGAATACCAACAAAATGATCTTTGCATTGGTGTACCTATCATTGTTGGAAAAAATGGTGTTGAAAAAATTGTAGACTATAATCTTAACGCCGACGAACAATCGAAATTTAATAAAAGTGCAGACGCTGTGAAAAATATGAATGCAGTGCTTAAAGAGCAAAATATTATCTAAGATACACGTCCTTTTTTCAAAAATAAAAAAAAGCATAAAGAATAATTCTTTATGCTTTTTTTACTCTCACATATCCTTTTTTTTTCTAAAATTCCGATTACTATTCTTAAAAAAATTATCACTCACCTTATCAAAATAAATTTTTACATATACTATTCATGGTACAATCAATTAACAGAAACAGATGAAAACTATTCCATTACAAAAAATCGACTTAGATTCCGACGGAGTGCATCTCCTCGTTGAAAGTTCTATCATTGAAGAAGGTGCTTACTTTATTATTGACACCGGAGCATCAAAATCGGTAATAGACCTTTCTCTCATTGAGAATATACCACACATAATAATTGATTCGGATGAAATTAAATCTTCCCACATTTCGGGAATGATTGACGGGCAAATTATTGAACTGGAAAATTTCCCCATCGATACTCATATCTGTTTACAATTCCAAGCACTATCAATGTCATTAGAACATATAAATAATCTTTATAAACCATTTATAGATAAAAAAATATCAGGTCTACTTGGTGGTGATTTTTTCGACAAGTACAATGCTATTATTAATTATAAAGATTATAGTATGACGGTCGATTTTTAATATATGTTTTTATATCTTTGACGCTCAAAAAAAATTATCATTTATGAAAACTACGAAAAAAGATACATGTTCGTTTTGCGGACGTCCCAAAGAAGAGGTTGGAATTCTTATATCAGGTATTGATGCTCAGGTTTGTAACGACTGTGTTGAGCAGGCATATCGAATTATTAATGATGATGTTTCGCTCAAAAAGACGCAGAAAAAATCTGCTTTTATCCTCGAAAAACCGCATACTATTAAAAAGTATCTCGACGATTACGTAATTGGTCAAGATACTGCAAAAAAAATATTATCTGTTGCGGTGTATAATCACTACAAACGATTATCGCAAGTAATCGAAGATGATGTTGAAATAGAAAAATCAAATATAATTTTGGTTGGTGAAACCGGAACCGGAAAAACCTTACTTGCAAAAACTATTGCACGAATGCTCAAGGTTCCCTTTGCTATTGTAGATGCAACTGTACTAACCGAAGCCGGATATGTTGGAGAAGATATTGAAAGTTTGCTTGTACGATTACTTCAAGCTGCGGATTATAATGTTGCCGAGGCAGAGCAAGGCATTGTGTTCATTGATGAAATTGATAAAATTGCACGCAAAGGCGATAATCCTTCAATTACTCGAGATGTTTCGGGCGAAGGCGTTCAGCAAGGATTATTAAAACTGCTCGAAGGTGCCGTGGTAAATGTTCCGCCACAAGGTGGGCGAAAACACCCCGATCAAAAAATGATACAAGTTGACACTAAAAATATTTTATTTATTTGCGGTGGTGCCTTCGACGGAATTGATAAGGCAATTGCTCGACGATTAAACACAAAAGCTGTTGGCTTTGGCACACGTGAAAAAACCGGCAATGTTGACAAAAATAATTTTTTACAATACGTTGCTCCTCAAGATTTACGTTCGTTCGGACTTATTCCTGAAATAATCGGTCGTATTCCAATTGTTACAAATCTGGATCCGCTTGACAAAGAAACGCTTCGCAAAATATTAACCGAGCCAAAAAATGCCTTAACAAAACAATACGCAGCTCTGTTTAAAATGGATGGCATAGAATTATCCTTCGACGAAGATACCTACGATTTTATTATTGATAAAGCTATCGAATATAAATTAGGTGCTCGCGGTCTTCGTTCGATTTGTGAAACAATCATGGTTGACGCAATGTTTGAATTCCCGTCTAAAAAGATAAAGAAACTTCATGTAACACGTAAGCTTGCCGAAGAAAAATTCAATAAAGCACAATTAATAATGCGTTCTGTATCATAAAAAAAAATACTATGTCCCTCAATTTCCCTTTGCTTAAAAAACTTTCAGAAACACCGGGTGCTCCCGGATTTGAAGATAAAATCAGTGAACTAATTATATCTGAAATCACTCCCTTGGTTGATTCAATCTCAATTGACAATATGGGTAATATTCATGCATTCAAAAAAGGCAAAACGAATAAAAAGGTAATGCTTGCCGCACATATGGATGAAATTGGATTTATTGTTACCCATATTGATGATAACGGTTTCCTGAAATTTGCACCATTAGGTGGTTTTGACCCAAAAACCTTAACTGCTCAGCGAGTTATTGTTCACGGCAAAGAAGATATTGTTGGGGTAATGGGCTCTAAACCTATCCACGTTATGACACCCGAAGAGCGCGAGAAAAAGGTAAAACTTACCGATTATTTTATCGATTTGGGAAGAAGTAAAGAAGAGGTTGAGAATTTGGTAGAAATTGGCACTCCTATAACGCGGCAACGAGAATTAATTGAAATGGGAGAATGTGTAAACGGTAAATCTTTAGACAACCGTATTTCTGTGTATGTATTAATTGAAACACTCAAATTATTACAAAAAAAGGAAATACCATTCGACACCTATGCAGTTTTTACAACTCAAGAAGAAGTCGGCTTACGCGGTGCTCAAGTTGCTACAATACAAATTCAACCCGATATTGCTTTTGCAATTGATACCACAATAGCATTCGATTTGCCGGGCAGCACCTCTTCAGATTACGTAACAAAATTAGGTAAGGGACCTGCTATAAAAATAATGGATGCCTCTGTCGTGACAAACCCGCGACTTGTAGCTTTTATGAAACAAACAGCTGATGCAGCAGACATTCCGTGGCAACCGGAAATTTTACAAGCCGGAGGCACCGACACTGCTATGCTTCAGAAAATGGTTGCCGGTGGTGCAATTGCCGGAGCGGTTTCTATACCAACGCGACACTTACATCAGGTTATAGAATCGAGCCACAAAAAAGATGTTGAATATGCAGTACAGCTACTGACTTCAATCGTTGAGAAAATAGATTCATTTAGTGTTCGTCTCTAAATTCCAAGTTGGCTTCACCGAACGCCTCCTTAGTCATCGGTTCTGCCTTACTGAAAAAATGAAAATCCTCAAATACATGAGTATGCTGCGGTTTATTTTTCATGTGCTTCGGAATTGATATTTAAAGCACTAATTCACAGACACTACGGGAAGATTCATGTAAATAAAAGACATAAAAAAAAGGCGGGAAAGAGGGTGGAAGCTCTCTTGTCCGCGCCATTCATTTAAGGAAATAATAATAAAGCGTAACAGTAAGACAAATATATAAAAAAAAATTATTCAACACAACATTTAGAAAAAAAATATTCTTACTTAAAAAAATTGATAACACTTTTTTAGTATTTTTGTAAAAAAAACACAAACTATGCGAAAACTATTAGCAGTATTTTTATTCTTTTTTTCAGTACACACAATACATGCAGACGAAGGCATGTGGTTACTTACAATGTTAGACCAATTAAACATTGAACAAAAAGGGAGTTCATTAACTCCCGAACAAATATATAGTATTAATCAAAGTTCTGTAAAAGATGCTATTATTGGTCTCGGTGAAGGTGATTCACCGTTTCGTTTTTTTTGCACTGCAGAATTAGTATCCGATAAAGGGCTTATGCTCACAAATTATCACTGCGGATTTGATATGATTCAACAACAATCTTCAATTGATAATAATTATATAGACAATGGATTTTGGGCTCAAAATAATGCCGAGGAATTATACGCAGATAATATTACCGCGACAATTGTTTCTCAAATTATTGATGTGAGTGATAAAATTTTGCCTCTCTACGATATTCCTGATTTATCCTGGAAAGAAATTCAAGATACGATTGCTCAAACACAAAAATTATTAAGAGAATCGGTAACAGACACATCTTCATTTGGTGTAAAAATATATTCGTTTTTTGGCGACAACCAATATCTCATGTTTTTGTACACAACATTTCAGGATGTTCGAATTGTTGGAGCACCACCACGTGATATTGGAAAATTCGGTGGCGACACAGACAACTGGATGTGGCCACGACACACCGGTGATTTTTGTGTGTTACGTGTGTATGCAGATGCCGAAAATAACCCGTCCCCCTACTCGCAAGAAAATATACCATATAGCCCACGCCATTCCTTACCTATTTCGACACAAGGATATGAAGAGGGTGATTTTTCGATAGTAATGGGTTTTCCCGGTTCAACCGAACGGTACAAAACATCGTTTGGCATTGAAAATATGATGCAATATAACAACACGTCGGTAATTAGCCTTGGAAATACAATTCTTGATGTTCATAATTTTTACATGAACCAAAATGACTCATTACGCATTAAATATGCTGCAAAACACGACCGCATGAGTAATTACTGGAAATATGCAATTGGTCAAAACAAAGGTATTCAGGACTTGAATGTTATTACACAAAAAATGAATAGCGAAAAAGAACTCATAGAATGG
The DNA here is from genome assembly GCA_027858745.1 of Bacteroidales bacterium. GTDB lineage: Bacteria > Bacteroidota > Bacteroidia > Bacteroidales > UBA1715 > JAQICB01. The sequence continues at coordinate 26,818 of JAQICB010000102.1, read as the reverse complement.
ATGCTCGAAGATTCTGCACGAAAAAAAGATTACAGTGAAGCTCTCACGAATCTTCAAGCATATTATGAAAAAACAGGCACGGTTTCATATACCTGGAATTTTGTAAACATAGGTTTTCTTAACAATGTGGAATTTATCATTTTTGCATATGAATGGTTCGAATTTATACAAGTTACTCAAATGAACGATCCGGTAGAAACCGCATTGATGAAACAAAAAATGAAAAGAAGAATAGATGAGTTCTTTAAGTCATACGACGCACGGGTCGACCGATCAATGTTTATTGCAATGATGCAATTATATTATCAAAATATTCATCCATCACTTCACCCGCAGTATATAAAAGATGCAACAAGCGGGCTTTTTAAACCCGGATTTACGAAATTTGCTCACAAAACATTTGACAAATCGATGTTTGTCGATAAAGAAAAAATGCTCGAATTTCTCGAAAATCCAAGTATAAAAGATTTTAGAAAAGATCCGGCAATTGAAATTACCCAACAAACTTTGGAAATATATTTCGCACTGAAAGATGTATTATATACAGAATTTCACGACGAAAATTATAAAACATACATGGAATCAATTATTTCATTTCATAAAGATTCATTATTATATCCCGATGCAAATTCCACATTACGATACACGTATGGGTATATCGAACCGTATAATCCGAAAGATGCTGTTACGTACAATTATTTCACCACTCTCGAAGGTGTGTTTGAAAAAGAAGATCCAAACAACAGAGAATTTCAAGTTCCGGGAGAACTTACCAAACTGTATAATTCCAAAGATTATGGTGATTATGCAAATGCAGACGGTGAATTACCTCTTTGTTTTATATCCACAAACGATATTACGGGTGGGAACTCCGGCAGTCCAGTAATGAATGCTATGGGAGAACTTATTGGCATTGCATTCGACGGAAACTGGGAATCGATGAGTGGCGACATAATATTTGAACCGAAATACCAGCGTTGTATTTCTGTCGACATTCGCTATGTACTCTTTATTATTGACAAATTTGCGGGTGCTTCTTATTTATTAGACGAAATGAATATAATCAAATAACTGCCACATGAATAAACCAGACTCAAATTTTTCGGAACGAATAAATAAATCAGTTCGTTCGTCAGTAACATTTCGGATTATTACAATTATAGTATTAATTCTCCTCTTACTTATTCCGGTAACTATGGTTCAGGATTTGATTCGCGAACGCAAATACCGCCAAGATGATGCTTTTCGAGAAATTAGTTCATCTTGGGCCGGAGAACAAAAAATGACGGGTCCGGTTATTACTATTCCATACAAACGATTCGAAAAAGTACAAAATAGCAACAAAAAAACATATCAATTAATTGAAACAATTGATTATGCACATTTCTTTCCCGAAACACTTCTTATAGAATCGGATATTTCTCCGAAAGAACGATACCGTGGCATTTACACTGTTATTGTATACAATTCGAAATTACATATTACAGGGGAATTTTCACATCCCGATTTCAGTAAACTTGACATTGAGGAGAAAAATGTTTTATGGGACAAAGCATATATTTCTGTTGGCATATCGGATGTTCGTGGAATTCAAGAACAAATTTCCATGAAATGGGAAGATGACACACTTGTCTTTAATCCCGGACTCGAAAACACCGACTTATATTCAACCGGAATCAGTTCGGATATTGCACTTACCAAAAAAGACGCACAAGACCTATCATACTCATACTCACTTAGTATCAATTGCAATGGCAGTTCTCGACTTTCATTTATTCCTATTGGAAAAACATCAAAAGTATCACTTAAAGCAAAATGGGGAACGCCTAAATTCGATGGTGCATTTTTACCCGACTCACGCATCATTACACAAGATTCTGTGTATGCTGATTGGCAGGTGCTTCACGTAAATCGTGCCTACCCACAACAAATTACCGGCTCGTACCATACGAGTTCAATGAACGATTCCGAATTTGGTATTACCTTGAAAATCCCGGTTGACCATTATCAAAAAAGTATGCGTTCTGCAAAATATGCTGCATTATTTATTACCCTTACCTTTCTAATATTCTTTCTTATTCAGGTTCTCAAATCTATTAAAATACATCCTATACAATATATTATTGTCGGCTTAGCATTATGTATTTTTTATACTTTATTAATTGCACTCTCCGAACATATTCCTTTTATTTGGAGTTACTTAATAGCCTCAACAAGTATTATAGGTTTAATTGGCATGTATACCTATTTTATGTTTAATAATGCGCGCATAACAGCTCTTTTTTTACTATTACTTACCATTCTGTATGGGTTTATTTTCATTATCATTCAACTCGAAGATTATGCATTATTAATGGGAAGCATCGGATTGTTTATTGTACTCGGAGTGGTTATGTATCTTTCACGAAAAATTGATTGGTATAATACAAAAGCTTTATAAAAATTTACTATGAATTTCATTCAAGAATTACAATGGAGAGGCATGATACACGATATTATGCCGGGAACAGAAAAACAGATTGAAAAAGAATTGACCGCAGCATATGTTGGTATAGACCCTACAGCAGATTCTTTACACATTGGGCACCTAGTTGGTGTCATGATGTTAAAACATTTTCAGAAAGCGGGACATAAACCCATAGCTCTTATTGGCGGAGCTACCGGAATGATAGGTGACCCAAGCGGCAAATCACAAGAACGCAATTTGCTTGATGAACAAACACTCCGCCATAATCAAAATTCTTTGCAAAAACAGTTAGCAAAATTTCTTGATTTTGAATCTGATAAACCGAACAAAGCTATTCTAGTTAACAACTACGATTGGATGAAATCTTTTTCATTTCTCGAATTTATTAGAGATGTTGGAAAACACATCACGGTAAACTATATGATGAGTAAAGATTCAGTAAAAAAACGACTTGGAGAAAACACAAAACAAGGTTTATCGTTTACTGAATTTACCTATCAATTAGTACAAGGATACGATTTTTTATATTTGTATAAAAATCACAATTGCAAACTGCAAATGGGTGGTTCCGACCAGTGGGGAAATATAACTACCGGAACCGAACTTGTGAGACGAAAAGAAGCAGGTGAAGCATTTGCGTTAACCTGTCCGCTTATTACAAAAGCTGACGGCAGTAAGTTTGGGAAAACCGAGTCGGGAAATGTGTGGCTCGACCCCGAAAGAACTTCTCCATACACATTTTATCAGTTTTGGGTAAATGTATCTGATGAAGATGCAGCAAAATATATTAAGATTTTCACCATGCTCGGTCAGGAAGAAGTCAATTCTCTTGTTACAGAACACGCAGAAGCACCTCATCTTCGACTACTTCAAAAACGCCTTGCACAGGAGATTACGTGTATGGTTCACGGCGAAGATGAATATAATTTAGCACGAGAAGCTACGCAAATTCTTTTTGGAAAAGGCACAACCGAATCATTAGCATCTTTGCCAAAACAAACATTTTTGGCAGTGTTCGACGGTGTTCCGCGTTTTTCAGTATCACGACAAAATCTTGCAGAAGGAATCCCTATTCTCGATCTTCTTGCATTAGAAACGAGCATTTTTAGTAGCAAAGGCGAAGCTCGTAAAATGATTCAAGGAGGAGGTGTAAGTATTAATAAATCAAAAATTGAATCATTCGAAATAGCAATAAACGATTCATATTTACTTAATAACACCTATATTCTTATTCAGCGAGGAAAAAAGAACAATTACATTATTGAAGTAGAATAAACATAAAAAAACTCAGGTAAATGCCGGAGTTTTTTTTATAATTTTTGAACAAGGATAACGGTATCTTGCTGGACTATAACAGACCATTTGTGCACACCATTACCACCGATGGTAAAACCAGCGGTAAAACCTGCAGCATATTCTCCGTCAATTTCATGATACCCCTCTTCAATCGGACGATAATCGGTATGTCCAAGTGGCTCAATAGTATATTCTATAGAATCATCTAAGCGAACAAAAATTTCATAATTGTTTTCATTTTCAATTCGAAGACTATGATCCGGCTCTTCTTGACAGGCTGCTGCAAAAAGGAGAAATACGATATAAAACGTAATTTTATTCATTTATAGATTTTATTGATTATTTAAAAGTATATGGTTTCCCAAATTCTCCTGTATGCAGACGTTCATACAATAAATCAGAAAGTTCAGCTCCATTACGCTCAACTTCTTTGTGACCAATTGCAATTACAGACTCAACCTCATACTGAGAAGGAATGTTTAGCATTTTTTTAACATACTCCGAAGCCATAATTCCCGATTCATGTTCTCGCTTATGTATTTGTATCCAACAACTTCCCAATCCCAAATCTTCGGCTGCTAACTGAATATAAAGAGAAGCAATTGACGTATCTTCAACCCAGACATCACTTTTTTCCGGATCGGCAACAACCACAATTGCAAAAGGAGCTTTCGCTAAAAAAGCCGCTCCGTGCGGTTTCGACTCAGACAATTTGCGAAGCATTTCTAAATCATCTACTGCAATAAATTCCCATGGATTGCTCCGTTTCGAAGCGGGAGACAACAAAGCTGCTTGTAACAATTGTTTTTGCATTTCAGAAGAAACCTTATCAGTCTTAAATTTTCGGGCACTCCTTCGTGATTGTATTAAAGAAAAAAAAGATTCCATATCTATATATTGATTTTTATTTTATATTATCAAAGATACAAAAATGATTATAACTAAAAAAAATCAAGCACATCTTCCAAACATACACATGTTGATTCAGACAATATGCTCACTTCGATTTCGAAAAAAAACTATAGATGATTTTTACAAATTTTTCCGGAATACATTATTCCTTGATATTCGACGGTGTATATAAACACACCATTTGGCACTTGAGAAATATCAACAGAACCATTTTCTATATTAAACGCTCCTATTCGTGAACCGGTAATTGAATAACAAGATAAAATTCCTGACGAAATAATATCTGAAACAAGTTTTTGTTCATACGCATTATATACAAAAACCGACTGTGCAATAGTAGAAATGCTGTTTACATAAAACACATAATATTGTTCGGTACATGAAAAGTCGAAATCATTTGTTGCCGTAATATCAATTGTAGTTGGTTTCGATAAATTTGAAATTACAATAATTTCTTCATCTGCCTTATATTCAACAATTACAGAAGGGTCTGACGTATAAAACGACCAGGTGATATCGTCAATAGAAGTGTTTTCGTCAAAGAAAAAATCACTAATATATAAAGTATCACTCGTTTCATAATACGGAGAAACATGTGGCTGAGGGGGTAACTCAACAATAGGATTGTTGGCAAGAATGCGAACCGTATGAAGAGTAACAGAAATATCATGAGCCGATGGCGTTCTTTGTGAAAGAGGTTTCACAAAAACACGAACCGACACTATTTTCGAGTCATACACAGGAATAATAGCTTCTTCGGGAAAATATGATTGTTCTCCCCTATCATTATTTACAACCCACCATTCTTGAGAATACCAATCTTCAAGCAAAAAATTTTCGAACACTAATGTATCTATTTCCGATGAGGGATAAAGGGTGTCACAAATCTGAAAGTCATTGTTGGTAACATGACCATTTACATCAATTAATTGCACTTCGAACACAACCGGTATATTGGTTTCAGCTTCAATAATTACTTTTTGATTTCCCGAAGACAAATCAATAATGGTTCCGCTAAGTTCCCAGCCGTTATATTGCCCTTGATTATATAAAAAATCATAAAAATCTATACTAAAATAATCGGTGCAGATTGTATCTTTTTTAGAACTTGTTACTGTTATTGCATTGTTCTGAGAAGAAGAAAAAAGGGCACTGATACTATCACTTGAACTACTATTAATTGTTGCTAAATCGGTATTAACAGCTAAAATGCCTGTTTTAAAAACCGCATCATCAGCAATGCTAATGGTATAATTGTCCTCCATCGTTTCCCATTCCGGATAAGATTGGGCGCACAATGACAAACTGAAATATAAACTTACTACAAGTGTCGAAAAAAATTTCATGATAATGGTATTTTATGATTTTATGTAAAAGTACTAAAAAATAGAATTCAGATATACTTTTTTATTAAAAAAAAAGCACACCTCAACTTCTACCTCTTGGTAAGTGCCTTGCCATAGCGATAAATAATAAACAAAGTAGGGAGAATCATTTGATTTTTATTCTCGTGCATTATTTCGAGTGGGCGAGCATATATTTGAAGATTAGCACCAAACTCTAAGGCTTGAATATACATATTTTGATTACTAAATTCAAAATTTATACTTGCCCCCAAAAATACACCGGGAACGAAGGTAATCTCATCAAGTCCGACATGAAAAGGAGCTTTACCGAACTTGGTAGTTGTGGAAGCATCAAAACGTTCATACAAATTATTCTCAACATCAACCACATAATAATATGGTTTTTCGAGAGCTAAAGCAAACCCGCCAAAAGGAATATACCGTACAGCAACAGACCCTTTATCTAATTTGCTGTATTTCTCTAATTGTTTTCCGTAGGAAAACATAAACGTAAACGTGCTGTTGCTTTTGCCGTAGACAAGACGATTTCCGACATCAGCAGGAATTTTAATTTCTTTAGGGTGGTGAATACTTGCGGCTTGAAATTCGAAAATATATTTTTCCAAAGCATATTTTCTTTTGGCATATCGAGCACCAATACTAAATCCATTGGTATATGCACCTATTGACCCGGTTATTTCATTACCATAAAAAACACGTACATCATCTTGGAAATCTCCTTGACCATGTACGTGAAATGAAAATACACAGAATAAAAATGAAACACCGAGGTGCCATCGTATTTTTGTGTGAGAAAAAATATCCTTATTAAATATTCGATTCAACTTGCTCAATACTAGTCTCGCCCGGATATGCAGGACAAGGATCCGCAACTTTACACGCACTAACGATTGCTGCTAAACTTGCAGCGACAGCAAAAACAATTACTATTTTTTTCATGTTTTTTATTTTTTTAAAGTTTATTGATATTCAAAAGTACAGTATTTTTTTTATTAATCAAATGTTAAACTTGCTATTCTGTGAAATATTTTATTTTTTCCTTTTTTCATCACCATATTTTATTCATTTTTTTTATAATTCTCATTCTCTTCAGCAAATAAAATGTATTTTTGTATAACAAAGAAAGAAATATTATGAATACTCTATTTGAACATACTTCTATACGAAAATTTTCTTCGAAAAAAATTGAAGAACCAGTGCTCGAAAACATTATTGAAGCTGCAGCGAGAGGATCCAACACGGGGAATATGCAGATTTATTCTATTGTTGTTACTCGCGACCAAACACTCAAAACAGAACTCTGCAAACGAGGTCATTTCGGACAAGCGTCAATTGAAAAAGCCCCAATTGTTATGACATTTTGTGCCGATTTAAACAGATTTACAAAATGGTGTGAATTGCGAAATGCAGAACCGGGTTACGATAATTTTTTAAGTTTTTACACTGCTACTATCGATACAACAATTGCAGCTCAAAATGCCTGTATTGCAGCAGAAGCTCAAGGTTTAGGAATTTGCTATTTTGGCACTACAAATTATTGTGCAGACGAAATTATTGACATTTTACACTTACCAAAACACGTGGTACCTGTTACCACTATTGCATTGGGCTACCCTGATGAAAAATCAAAAAAAACCGAACGATTGCCTCACAAAGCAATAGTTCACTCAGAAACATATACCGATTTCTCAAACGAGGATATTGAAAATATATATGCGGAAAAAGAAGCTATTCCCGAATATCAAGGATATATACGAGATAATAATCTTGAGAATTTAGCTCAGGTATTTACAAAAGTTCGGTACAATACAAAAAACAACAAAACATTTTCAAAAAAACTTCTCGAAACCCTCAAAAAACAGGGCTTCATGAATAATGATTAACAAAATTTTTAGCTATGATACAACGAAAACAATCTCTTTTTTTATTACTTTCGGCTCTATTGACCGGACTTACCCTTTTATTTCCTTTTGCAGAATTTACAGCAATAGATGGAACCATCAGCATTCACGCTTTTGAAATCAATGACAATAATTCGGGGCTCTTAGACGGACCGGTTCCAATATTAACTATGGGAGTTACCATCATCATTATTGCCGTACTGTCACTCACGAGCATATTCTTATATTCAAAACGACTATTGCAAATTCGACTCACTCGCTACTCAATAATTTTGAAATTTGCAGTAATAGCAGTGTTGGTATACTTTTCGTATATCTTGACCGAGACCGAAGTTGATTTAATATTTACACCAAAAGAAGCATCATTATTCATTGTGTTGGCATTTTTGTTTGATATATTTGCAATACGAGGCATACGCAAAGACGAAGCTCTTATTCGCTCTGTTGACCGAATACGATAATAATAAACGAGGTATATCGTTTACTCAATAATTGAAAAAAATTAACAGTATTCAATTAAATATTTATACTATGAAAAAATATATAATTCTTATCTTCAGCTTAATCATAAGTTTTAATCTTTCTGCTCAAAAAAAACACAAAATTGACATTCAAGTTAAAGGTTTGCAAGACACTAGCCTAATTCTCGGATATCATTACGGGAGCAAAAAAATGATTGCAGACACCGTCTTTTTAGATAGCAAGGGACGCGGAACAGTGCAAGGAGATTCTTTACTCAATCCGGGTATCTATTTGGTATTGACACCTGAAATGAAATTTTTCGAAATAATCATTGATTCAGATCAAGAATTTAAAGTAACAACCGATACTACCGATTTATTTAGTAACATTAAAATTGAAGGCTCCGAAGAGAATGATGTCTTTCATGCATATCAAGAAAAAAATGCAGAACTCAATAAAACACGGAAACCTTTAATAGAAAAATTACGCCATTATTATAGTGTTGACACTACTGATTTTTCTAAAAAACAACTCACTACTCGTCGTGATTCTATAAGCATATTGCGAGAAGAAATTGAGAACATCAATCAAAAACGAATAGCCTATGAGCAAAACATAATAAAAAAACACCCGCAATCTCTTCTTGCTTCGGTGCTCAATACAATGAGTGAGTTGGAAATTCCCGATTATCCTCGCGATGAAGAAGGAAACATAACAGACTCATTATTTAAATACAATTATTTACGTAAGCATTATTTTGACAAAGTAGATTTAAGTGACAACCGATTGTTACGCACACCGGTATACGAAATGAAAATTGACCAATATTTTGATCGAGAATTAATCCAAATCCCCGACTCAATTATTCCTGAAGTCAATCGATTACTCGACCGAATAATTATGCAAGAGAAACAAGGATACGAGGGGAAAATGTACTATAATACTCTTCACCACTTATTTATGAAATACCAAAACCCGAAATACATGGGATTTGATAATATTTTTGTGTATTTGATGGAGCAATACTATTTGAAAGACAAAATCCCGGAACGTCTTATTAATGATACAGCATATATAACTCAAATTGAAGATAGATACAAAAAAATGTCGAAAAATAGAATTGGTGTTACCGCACCCGACTTACTATTATATTCAAACAAAGACACCTGGGTGAAAATGAATTCTGTGGAAGCAGAAATTACCATACTTTATTTTTATGATATTGATTGTGGTCATTGTAAAAAACTTATTCCTGAATGGCACACTCTCTATACTGAAAATAATCTCCGCGAAAAAGGGGTTGAAACATTCTATATTTATACTCAAACAGATATGGATAAATGGAAAGAATTTATTAAAGAAAAAAATCTAAATTCATCGGGTATTCATGTTTTTGACCCATACCAAAATACTAATTTCAGAACTTTGTATGACATCTACAGTACTCCTGTTGCTTACATTTTAGACAAAAACAAAAAAATTGTTGCAAAACGATTGCCTCCCGAAACAATTTTAGATGTTGTACATCATGAATTGGGAATTGAAGATAAAGAATAAAATATACATTAATAATAAATAAAAAAAGAGCTTTATAAAGCTCTTTTTTTATTTATTATTTATTCGCAAACATTTTCCATTTCAGGTAAAAGAGCCGTTTTCTTCTTAATAGAGTCTACCAATATTTCGGCAATATCTTTAACCTGAATAAATGTTCCTTTAACAAATGTTTTTTTACACAAAGGACAGGCTGTAGCAAGAATATCCGGATTGTGTTTCAACAATACCGAAAGTGTCTGTTCTTTTATTATATTTCTATCAGGCATTGATAAACTTAAATCCCCTAAAGAACCACTACAACACAATGACTGATTTTTTTCTATTCTCACCTTTCTGAATTTACCGATTTTTTTAAGAATCTCACGGGGCTCATTATATATATTCGCTCCCCTTCCTAACTCACAGGGGTCGTGATATACAATTATGTTATCGGACTTGCGAGGCGAAATATATCCTGCATTAATAAGTTCCAAAAAATATTCAGAGTGGTGTTTTATATTAATCTGTCCTAATTCATAATCATCTTTAAAAACCTTATAACAAATTGGGCATGAAACAAGCAAAGTGTGTGCTCCCGAATCGAGAATCTGTTGCCTGTTATAGTCAATAAGTTTTTTGGCTGCCTGATATTGTCCTGCTTGCATAAGAGGTCTACCACAACAAGCTCCCTTTTCTTTATCGAGAAACAAATAATTAATTCCCGCAATTTCCAATATAGCACATACCGATTCTTTAATACCGGGAGTAAGATGAGTCATACAGCCTGAAAAATACGCAACATCTGTCTGCGGTGTATTTTTATACGTAAGAAAATCATAACTTGAGTTAAACTCTTTGCTCGCCTGAATTCGTTGTGAAATACGTAAATCATTTAAATTAATTCCCACCGGACACGCCTGTTCGCAACGCCCACACAGTAAACAATTATATAATTTTCGGTCGGTAAGATTTTCATCTCGCATATTCTTTAAAATATATACCGACTGATTATTCGAAATTTCAGCATGATGCATTTGGCAGGCATCAATACAAATACCACAGCGAGAACATGAATATACTTGAATTTTAGATACCGAATTATATTCTTTTTTTAATTGTATACCATATTCGCGAAGCAGAATAAACAGAACTTCGGTTGGTATATGCATATACCGAGTAAATGGCAAAGTAATAAAAAATACACCCAAACTTGATGAATAAATCCACCACATGGCTAATTCAAAAGAACTGTTTATTTCAAAAAAGGAGAATACTCCACCCAACGTTCCGGTTACAAAACCACCATTCCCGTACAATGAAGCAGTAGCTCCTTCAGCAAACAAGCGTGCTGGAAAAATAAGCCATAAAGAAAGCAATGCAATTCTATCTTTGGGTTTTAATTTTGTGCTTCGTTTAATACCAAAAACACGACTATACAAGCGTTTAGCATACGCAAGAAAAACACCACTTAAAATATATAACAAAATAAAATCCATAAAGTGAGCAAAAAAACGCTCGCCAACAAAATGCTCATGATGAAAATATCTGAAAAATATTGATTCCCACGGAGGAACAGACAAAGATTCGGCATGAATATACGATTCAATATGCCCAACAAGTATGAGCACAAACCAGCCGAACGCAAAACTCATATGCATATATCCAAGTAAAGGATTCGTTTTAAAAATACGTGTATGCAACAAACACTCCTTCCATATTTTTTTGATAGCAGAAAGGGTGCGTCTGGTAAAAAAACCTTGTAAAACTCGTAATTTATCAATATGAGATAATTGAACAATCCACGAGACATATTTTATGGCAAGAGTTACCAGTAAAACAAAGAGTCCAATAATAAACGGAAGTACAAAATATTCTTCAATCATTTTCAATCAGATAAATCCAGAGTTGTTAAACCTTTTTTAATAAGCATAATCACGTTACGAGTATTAATTCCACGCGGACAAACCAACATACATTTACCACATAACATGCATTTATCAATTTCTTGTTTTATGGTTTCATATTTACCCAAACGAATTTGAATATTTAAACGTCGAATATTGAAATGGGTGATATTTCCTGCACTACACGTTGCTGTACAAGCTCCACAAGAGATGCAAGTACTAAAAGAAGATTCATTTTCAATTATATACTTAATAAGTTTTGTATTAACTTTATCATAATCTATTGAACGTGATTGTGCTGTCGTAAATCCAAACTTTTTCATATACTATTCTGCTAAAAAATTAGAAACCGATATTGCTGCAGAACGAGCATGATTAATTGTATCAAAAACCGATAAAGGTCCAATACATGCACCAGCAGTAAAAACACCTTTTACATTAGTTGCATTTGAATCTAAATGATGTTGATATGGCTGAATAAACCGACTATCAGCACATTTCAAACCACAAGATTTTTGGAATAATGCTGTAGAAGCTTGCGATTCCATTCCAATCATAAGAACCAACATATCTACTTCTAATTTAAACGGACGCGCAGCAAGGGTATCTTCAGCCTTAACTTGCAAACGTTTATCAAGTGTTTCAGCAACTTCAGACACACGTCCACGGATAAACTGAATCCCCCATTTTTCTTGAGCCTCCCGATATTTCTCTTCGAATCCGGGACCATACATTCGCAAATCCATATAAAAGCAAAACACCTCAACATCTGGCACTAACTGCTTCATTTTAATTGCTTGTTTAACTGCCGTAATACAACATACTTTCGAGCAATAATGGTTGCCTGATTTTTCATCGCGACTACCAACACAATGAATAAAAGCAATACGATGCAAAGGCTTACCGTTTGGTAATTGATTTTTACTTTGTTGAGCAAAACGTTTTTCCAAATCAGCAGAGGTTACCACATTTTCATAAATTTGATATCCGTACTCCTCTTTTCGTTCCGCATTAAACAAGGAATAGCCGGTAGCAATGAGAACAGTTTTACATTTAAAAACAATATCGCGAGACGTATGAACTTCAAAAGTGCCATCTACACACTTATGAATTCCGGTAACATAGGTGTTAAGATATGTAGTAATTTGACGAGCTTGTATTTCTTGCATATAATACGAAATAATATCACGAGCATTTTTCCCATCAGGAAATAAAGTATCCCAATTTTGAACATTTCCCCCAACATTTTTTTCCTTTTCGAGCAGAAAAATTTCTTTACCCGACTCGTAAAGATTACAGGCGGCTTCAAGCCCTGCAATACCACTTCCTATAATTAAAACATCTATCATAAAAACACAATTATTGTATCAATATATCCGGTTTCTTAGGTAAAGGCAATGGATTTCCATCCTTATCTGCATATTTCAAATCTGGATTATATTCTATCCCTATTTTATCGAGCAAACCTTCGCATTGTACCTGATGTATTTGCAAGCCCAAATCCCACGGGTTATATCCAAGCACCAAACCAGCAAGTTCCTCATACGTTAACACCGGAATTCCTTTACCTTCGGAGTCATATGTTTCCCCCTCCATTTCAGCAATAAGATATTGCCACTTATCCATAAACATGGCACATCCCGGACAATTAGTAAGGATAAAATCCGGCTTATACGGTTTCATCGATTCAAACTTCTTTTGCGAATTCGACACAGAATATCCCCGATTAGCTTGTACCAAATAGTTTCTAAATCCAAATCCACAACAATGTCGCCGTTCGGGATAATCAATAACTTGACCGCCCCATGATTCAATCATTCCAGCAAGCACACGAGGAAATTCAGCTCCACCAACAACGTTTGAAGGAAACATTTTGGCGTAATGACATCCAATATGTTCAACTGCACGTAAAGGTTCTCCCGTATCTTTATTAATCAACGAATACTTCGATTTTTCGGCGATAAAACCTTTACACGAATACATAATATCGCTTGTGTGAGCAATACTTTTCGGAATATTGAATTCACGTTTTGTTGCTTTATACAAAAATTTACGAATTCGCTCTAATTGTTCAGGATGATGTCTCCACATTTCTAGCACTTCCGTATATAAACCAAAAGAAGTAACACAGGAAACAGCAATATTTTCCAAGCCAGCTTCTGTCATTAATGAAAATTGACGAGCAATTACAGTTTGAGTAGTATCAAACGGCACAACATCTGCATGATATCCTATACCGGTACATGTCGTATGATTCGGATCATCAAATACATATTTTCCTAAAACATTCCGCATTATATCAAGAAAAATAAATTCAGATGCCGGAAAAAAATTTTGTCTAATGCAACTGCGAGCATAATATAAATTATTCTCAGGAATTTCTTTTTGATATGTATTCCACATTTTTTTTGGATTCATAAATAATTATTCTGAAGAATGATTTCCACTATTATACGTACATACATGTCTGAAATAGTCATTATCAAAAGTTTCAGTAAAGGATAAATTCATGTTAGAAGCTTGTTTTTCAGAAAATCTCTCAATATCATTATACAATTCATTTCCACCTGTCTCAGAAAAAATTGAAGCAAGTTCATCTAAATTTTTCTGATGAATTTTTCGTAATGTACCAGCCCCTTGCTTATCAAGATTCGCATAAAAACGCTCATATACACGAGTTCTATTTTCAAGCACCCATTCCCAAATTGGCCCTTGTTCGGGATGCATATCAGGCGTGACTAAATCTGGATGAATACAATATCCTGTTTTCAAAATATTTTCACCCACAGTCTTTTTAATTGCATATTGCTGACGACCTTTTTCGCTGTCAGCAAAAAAACCACATTTTTGTGAAAGATATCGAAGTGCTTGAATTACAAATCCAGGAGTATTACCTCGAGGACACCGAGTTTTACAGGACATACATTGCCCACAATACCAAATAGTTTCGGATTGTAATAACTCCTCGATTTTTTCATTATTTTTTTGCTGTACAATTGTTATAATCAATCGAGGATCATAATTATAAAATTCAGCAGCGGGACAAATTGCAGTACAAATACCACAATTTAGGCAGGCATTTAATCCTTCACGAAAACGAATATCTTTTTCTAATTCGATATAATAATTCATATCTTAATGATAAAATAATAAACCACTAACATCAGCCATATACATTAACCCATACGACAAACCAAATGCAATAGCAGGCGCAATAAGCCACACAACAAAAAATTTATTGACACTTGTTTTCGAAAATATATTTTTAAAGCCCAGTTTTGCAACACCAATACCAATAATTGCTGCAACATTTAATTGAACAAGAGAAGTTGGAATTCCCTTAAATAAAGAAACAAACAGCATTAATGAAGCCGAAATAACAGCTATTAACACTGCCTCAATTTTACCAAATAATACAATTTCTTTTCCGGTATTTTGTAATATTTTTTTTCCGAACAGTGAGGCACCAATAGCAAAACTTGGAGCAATAATTAATGTCGATAAAATAAGAATATGCACAACATGTTCAGGTTGTATTTGTAATTCAATTGCAGCCATAGTCGAAATAGGACCGACCGCATTTGCGACATTATTTGCTCCGATAGAAAAAGCAACATACATTGACGAAAGAATTATTAAAATATTTAAAATTGGATGATTATTGACTTTCTTCGAAAAAGTAATACCAGTCTTGCGAATTGGTTTGTAAATATATTTGCCAATAATATACGCAATAAGAAACGAGACAAGGGGAGCAACAAACCATGTGGGAATAATTTCGGTATATAATTTAACAGTATTTAATTCCTGAAAATAATATGCAGGTGCCACAACAGCCATAACCGTAGCCTGACTTGTTGATTGAGGAATTCCCAGTAAATTTGCAAGCAGCAAAGAAATTGCAACTGAAAGTAAAATAATAGAAACAACCGTATAGGTCATAAATTCAGGATTGAGAATACCGCTACCTACGGTTTTAGCCGTTGTTTCTCCCCCTAAAATAGCACCGAGAAAAACCATCAAACCAAACAATCCCGGAACAGTTGCACGACGAATAATTCCTGAACCATAGGCAGCTGAAAAAGAAGGTCCAATTCCACTTCCTCCCATGTTAATTGCAAGAAAAATTCCAATAATAAATGGTATTATAAATGGTATTAACATAATCATAATTTTTATAATGTTCAAAAATAGAACTCTATACAATCTTCTGTAAGCGTTTAAAAGCGTATTTTGAAAATACGTTTTTGAACGTATACCCACATTGTTTTTTTTTGTACATTGGCACTATGGTTATTCTTGTCGCATTAATATTATCTATACTCCTCCAAATTGGAGCATCAATTTTAAGTCTGGGACTTATAAAACGAACCAAATATAATGTTTCATGGATTTTAATCTCCATAGGGTTTACATTGATGGCAGTGCGGCGAGTATACGTTTTTGTTTACATTCTACATACAGACGGTGGGCTCGAATCACAATCTATAACAGACAACTGGCTGTCAGTTGTAATTTCATTAGTAATATTTGTTGGCGTTATTTATATCAGAAAAATATTCGATTTACAAGAACGAATAGACCGCATTCGAAAAGACAATGAATCTCGCGTATTTGCGGCGATTATAAAAACAGAAGAACAAGAACGAAAAACATTCGCAAAAGAACTTCACGACGGATTGGGGCCGATTTTATCTTCAATAAAAATGGGTCTTTCAGCAATAAATCAAGCAGAGCAGCAGGAGCAAAACAAGCAGATACTTTCAAAAACAAATTTTGCGATTGACGAAGCTATAATCACCATAAAAGAAATATCGAACAGGCTCAGTCCTCATATATTAACAAATTTCGGATTAGAAAAAGCGGTGCGTAATTTCATTAATACCATTTCATACGCACAAATAACCATAGATTTCAAGTCGGAAATAGGCAAAGAACGATACGACTTTACCATAGAAACGGTGTTGTATCGAGTGATATGCGAATTATTGGCAAACACTATTCAACATGCTGACGCAGAAAAGGTATCTGTTCTCATACAAAAGGAACAAGAACACATTGTTGTTTCATACACTGATAATGGTAATGGTTTTGAAATGCAGCAAGAAAAAACACGCGGAATGGGACTCTCAAATATATACTCGCGAATTCAATCAATTCACGGGGGCATTGAAATTGAGACCTCTCCGGGTAGTGGTTTTAAAACATTCATAAGAGTCCCTATAAGCAGTAAATAACATGAAAAAAATAAGCGTTTACATAGTTGATGACCATACTTTATTTCGAGAAGGACTTACCTTTCTTTTATCTCAATCAGATTTTATTGATTCTGTCACAGACTTTGAAAATGGTAGCGATTTTTTAAAACACATACAAACACATAAACCGGATGTTGTTCTCATGGACATAGAAATGCCCGAAATTGATGGAATTACTGTAACGCGAAAGGCATTAGCAATGCATCCCGACATACTCATTATTGCCCTATCGATGTATGGCTACGAGCAGTATTACACCGAAATGATAGATGCAGGTGCCCATGGATTTTTAATGAAGAACTCACAATTTCATGCTGTGCAAGAAGCAATACAAGAAGTGTATAAAGGTAACGATTATTTTTCTCCGGAAATTTTAGATTCAATTATCAAAAATTTATACAAGAAAAAAGAGCACAAAACCACACTTGAACTTACCGAACGAGAAATTGAAATTTTATATAATATTTGTAAAGGTTACTCAAATGCGGAAATTGGCGAAACACTCAGCATCAGTAAACGAACTGTTGATAAACACCGAGAAAATTTACTTCTCAAAACAGCATCAAAGAATACAGCCGGTTTGGTAGTGTATGCAATAAAAAACGGAGTTTTTGAGATTTGATTGAGTAATCAATTACTCAATCATTTTGTTGCCCGGAAAAATAGTTGGATAGTTAGGCATTGCATTTTTACTCTTTTTGAAATCATATGTTTCCAAAAACGTAAACAACTCCTCTTTGGTAGAAATAGAATAATAATGAGCGTTTCGTTTACACACCACCTTAAACGAAAAATCTTTTTCAATAATAATTAAGGCATCAGCATTTACAATATCAGCAACCGTTTGGGTTAATTCATAGTTATTTTCCTCAACAATATCGGCAGTACTAATAGTATCATTTTCATTAATAATAGGAATCACCCCAAGATGCAATAATTTGCGGAATGTATTTTTTGCGTTAAAACTTTGCTTTTTCTCTGTCACCATATTACGAGCAAGCAATACCTGAGCAACCATTTGCGTATACTCATCAAAAATATTTTGGTAGCGTTTAATAAGCTCCACCTGTCCGATTGCAGCAAGAGCCTGCTTTTCGGCAAGATTTTCGGGATACGACGACAGTTCTAACTTTTCAATTCCCGATGATATTGCCCCCGCAGTAACAAGTACAATTTCCTTATTACTATTGCGAAGATTTGATAGAATCATTGCTATTGAATTGAGTTTATCTTTATCAATAATGTATGATTCATCAATCAATACCTCTTCCTCTACATTAAATACCAGACGTAATTTTTTCATTTTTGTAATCTGCTGTAAAATTTATGTAAAAATACATAAAATTTGGTGGATACAAATTTTTTACTCAGTATGATTAAATTCAAACATAAAAAAAGACCACATATATATGCAGTCTTTTTTAGATGAGAGAAAAAATAAAAAAACAGAGATTTTACCAAACTAATTGACAATTCTGGCTTACTTTTATTAAATATCCTTGTGACCATTGCAATTGGTGGAGAGAATGTAATTGTGGGTCAATCGACGCATCCCAAAAACCATCGAAATCTTTTACCGTTTCCAGATATGGTAATATACTTTCCAAAGCATCTTCCACATCGGCACTTTGCCCAAGAGGATAGCCGATAATATTCCATCCGGCTTTGAGAACAAGCGAACGCACATCGCAGTCTACCGCCATGACCCCATCATTATATAAGAAAAAGGCATCAATATTCGGCCCGCCTTCTGCAGCTGTAGACGTGAATGTAACCTCATTTATTCCGGAAGACACCGTAAGTGTTATTTCTGCTGTCTCCCAGCTTGTCCACGAAGCAGTTTGATTACCGGCAAAAACTGTTTGTTCCGTGCCATTTACCGACACGCTCATTGGACGTGCATCGTCACCGCCATTTGCATATATAATAGTAAGCATAATTGATTGCGACGCATTAGAATAAAGTTTCCAATTAGCACTTGCCCCCATTTCATTATCGAAATTAAGATATCCATCACCAACAAAACCGGTATTTATATCTTCAAAACCACCAACAGCCTCACAAAAATCTTCTCCCTGAATAGCGGCAGTACACGGACTTATTCCGGTATTTCCTCCTGAACATACACCACAGGCATCGACAGTTGCGGTGCCATCACGGTCACCATTACAATCTACTATACATGGTTCTTTTCCGGTATTTCCGCCTACACACTCACCACAATCATCAATAAATGCACTACCACCTTCAACACCATTACAATCGACACCACCAACAACTACAATATCTGGAATCGGTGCATTTTCTACACCTGCACGAAGCCAAAATCCTAAGTGTGGTGGTTGGTTGTAAGACGACTGTTGCCACGAAATTGCATTTCGGTATATAGGGTCATGCATAAGAGTATAAAGTTTATGTTCGGTAGGGATTATGGTTGTATGGAGATATAATGTCGATCCATTATCATGAAGAATAACCTCTTCACGCCAGTCACCAATAAGGTCAGCAGAAATGTTAGGAGTTGATTTTGTACCATTGCAGGAATATCCTCTTAAATCTTCAAGTCTTGAAGTACCATTTCCATTCCACTTATCAATGTCATTATCATTAAGCAGTTCATCGAGCAAATCGGCATCCCAATACACTCGAAAGTTAGTAGAACCCGGTTTATTCGACGAAATCACATCATTATCAGCGGTTTTTACACCTCCTACCCGCGACGACCACATTTCATGACTGGAGTACCGTGCATCCATATCAGCAGTCATTCCACGTCCATTATCACCTGATGCTTGATTTCTCCAGATAACATTTCCAGAATTCCCATCTATAAGCACTTCCGATGCGTCACTTTCGAGTGCCAAAAATATTTCAAGTCCGGGATTTTCAGGATCAAAATCGCCTATATGATTGGCATCACCATGTCCTAAATTTGTTGTCCATTTTAATGTGCCATCATGATCAATACAGGCTGCTCCCGGTATAATTTCATCATAGCCGTCACCATCGACATCTGCTGCCATAACGCTATGGTTTCCATCGCCATATGCTCCACCATTTCCGGAATCATCCGAATCGAACGTCCATGTATTTGTTAAATTCGTTCCATCCCAATCCCAAGCAGCAACAACCATTCGGGTATAATATCCGCGTTGAAAAATCATACTGGGTTTCACACCATCTATATATGCATTTGTCGCATTAAATCTATCAAGCCGGTTTCCGTAACTATCCCCCCAATCAGACACTCTGCCACGAGGAACCGAATAATTTTCCGTTGCCATTTCTTCCCCGGTTTCTCCATTAAAAATTGTTACATATTCGGGACCACTTAACACATACCCATCGCCATTTGCATAATCGGCACCATCGTCATCAGAAGCAGCAGGACCGGAATTTAAAAAATTTCCAGCACCATCACGTGTCCCCGGAGCCGTTTTACAGGCAACCTCAGCATATCCGTCCAAATCATAATCACCTACAAGATGTTGTGTATAATGGGCACCCGAGCGGATATTCTGACCGAGATCTATTATCCACAAAAATGTACCATCTAATTTATATGCAGCCAAATAGGTATTATCGGTATGTCCTGCTCGCGAATTATCTTGTGCATTATCAGGATACCATTTTACCACCAATTCGTATTGCCCGTCGCCATCAAGGTCACCAACATTTATATCATTTGGTCGGTGACTACCGCTTGGCCTATGGCTCAAAGATATTTCACGTACCTGAGATTCCCACACCGAAGCATTTCCGCCAACAGCTTGCTCAACACCGCCAACAACAGGCTTAACCGTATAGCTTGAACTCGATGAACCCGAAGCGTCAATCATATTAGTTGCACCGGTTATTGGCGAATTATTTACTTTTGTACCATTACGATAAATGTTAAATGCAATATCTCTCGAATCGGTACCAAACATTCTCCAACTCAGAAAAATGCCATTATTGGTTTGTACGGCAACAAGACCGCGATCGAGTTTTTCCATGTTTCGTTGAGCAAAAAGCTCTGTGTTAAAAGCTATCTGCACAAGAAAACAGACAGATAAGATGTGTAATAACCCTTTTTTCATAATATGTATATTTTAGTTAGTAAAAAATATTGTATCAAAAAATGTTGTATATCGACATTATTGATATATAAAATCAAAGGTATTGTATATATATAATGAGGTTGTGGATAAAATTCGCAATAATGTACACTTTTTTCACACTGCTGTTTTTTAGAATGATGAATGCTCAATGCTTAATTGTTAAAGACTCTGTGGTTCTCTGTGGTGACAATAGATATGAGATATCAGTTATCAGATTACACAAAAAACTGACTGTTCACTACTCATGTCATTGCAAGCGAACGTGTCCGTTTACTAACGTAACGCAGTGGAGCGTTTCGCTCAGGATGACATGGGGAATAGACAGACGGTTCGTTAAGCATTCATCATTAAGCATTATTTTTATACTCTGTTGGCGTTTTTCCAAATTCCTTTTGAAATACACGAGAGAAATAACGTTGGTCGGTAAAGCCAACATAAAATGCAATTTCTGAAATGCGATATTTACCGGATTTTAACATTTTTACTGCCATGGCAAGGCGAACATCTTTCAATAATTCACTTGGGGTTTTGCCTAATACTGCTTTCATTTTTCGCCATAATTGAGAACGACTTAAACCAACCTCTTCGGTCATATGGTCAATATCAAATTCGGTATCGGCATAGTTTTCTTTTATATATGAAATGATATTATTAATTATTTCGTCATCGAAACTTTCCGGAAGAACATAGGAACTCTGAGACAGTTCGGAAAGAATTTTTTGTTTATACTGTTTCCGATTCGTAAGTATAGCAATAACTTTTTTGCGTAAGACTGATATATTAAAGGGTTTTTCAATAAAATCAACCGCTCCTAAATCATAACTTTGCAATTCGATATCTTCTGCCTTATCAGCCGTAATTATTATAAAAGGGATATGACTGGTTAGGTGCTGTTTTCTGATACGTGTACACATATCCAGACCATGCATACCGGGAATATTAACATCACTAATAATAATATCGGGTATTGTTTCTTGTGCCAGTGCAAATCCGTCATTCCCGCTAGTTGCTTTATATATGATATATTGATTTTCTAAATATTCTTCCATCATATCGAGCAATTCGGTATTGTCTTCAACCAGCAAAACAGATAATTCATACGTAGGTTCATCTTCGCTCGAAAGAATATTGTTATCATAATCGGAAATAAATCTTTTTTTAACGGCTATTGTCTGAGCTTTAGGAAGTGAAACCGAAACAATTGTTCCTTCATGAAGTTCTGAATTAATCTGAATATCGCCCTTGTTTTTTTTCATAAACGCATAGGCAATTTGTAATCCAAGACCGGTCCCCTGTTCATTATACGTTCCTTTCTGAATATTTTCGGAGCGAAATGAGGTAAACACGGTTTCGGCATCTTCTTGTTTCATGCCAATTCCTTTGTCGATACACAAAACTTCTATTGAATTATCATGCTCCTGAATAGCAATAGATATTACAGATCCTTCGGGCGAAAATTTTATTGCATTCGAAATAATATTACGAAACACCGTATTTATCATTCGGGCATCAATATATGCGTTGTGTGAATAATCGGATTGAATACGTATTGAAATACCTTTGCTTTGTGCCGTAAACTGAAGTAATTGAACCACATCAGACACAATTGACTCAATATTAATTTCAATTGGATTATAATCTATCACATTCATTTGCGAACGTGCCCAATCGAGAATCTCTACCATTTGATGTGATACATTTTTGGTGAGTGTATTAATTTTTTCAAGCACATTTGCTCTTTTTTCGGGCGAATACGTCAAATTATTTTTCTGTAATTTTCGGATACTATTAATAAGTGTATGCAATGAATTTTTAAAATCATGTCCAATAATTCCGAGAATTTTATCTTTGATATTAAGAGTCTCCGTAAGTTCCTTGTTTTTCATTTCTATCACCACATTACTCTCTTTTGTTGCATCAAACTGCAGTTCAAGTTTTTTATGTGCTTGTTGTAAATCCTGTGTACGCTCATCAACCAGTTGAGATAACAATTTGTTTTTTTGTGTAATGGTCCATATACGATGGATAATAATGAGACTTATCAGCACAATTACCAGTATAATAAACCAAATGGTTTTCCAAAAAGGAGGGGTAATTTCAAGCGTAAATGTTCGCATTGCGTACACATCTTTATTTCCCCGAAGCGAAGCCCGTATGTGCACAGTATATGTTCCGGGTTGCAGATTGGGTAAATCGATAGCATTTTCTCCGTCGTCGAGTTGTTGCCATTCCGAATAAAAATTATCTACCTTAACGGTATACACAACATCTTGAACAAGAGAAAGATTGAGTGTTGAAAAAAATAAACTAATATAATTTTTATTATACGGTAAGGTTATGCCGGTAAGGTCATCAATTACAAGCTTATCATCATGTACCTTCGTAACCGAAATAGTTTTACCAAATAATGTCATGTCTGTTATATGAATAGAAAAATCAGCACGATTTCGATTTTCAGCATGTTTTACCGGAACGGAAAGCAAACCGTTTATTCCCCCAACAAGAAGATATCCGCCCCGTGTTTCAATAATGCGTCGAGCAACATTATTTTTAAAATTTACATCATGCTCAGAAAGTGTCGGGATGCTGTCGACATCACGAAAATAATACAAACCTTTTTCCGACGCAATCCAGTATCGCGAATACGAATCTTTGTTGATATCATATATTTTAACTTTTTCGAAGGTCTTTTGTACAGGATGAGAAATAAATGTTCGAGTAATCGTATCATAGATTTTCATCCCGTACATACACGCTAGAAAAATCCGATTTTCATCAAAAAACATATTCAACACCCGGTCATCTGTCGGGAAAACATGATGTTTCATTGCATAATTTTTTTCATCATATACATCAAATCCCGCTTCGGTATAGGCAAACCAAACAGTTCCGAAGGAATCTTTCACAAAAGCCGTTACACAATTATCCCGCAATACCCCATTTTCGACAGAGAGTGTTTTCCAGCTTTTTTTTCGGGGATTAAACACAGAAACCGATTTACACAAAGAACTAATAAGAATATTTCCCGCATTATCGGATTCGATATCCCATATCCGGTTACTCATAATGCCATTTGTATTGTATTGTGAATACACATATTGCGTTGATTTCTTCGTACTAAAATTATACCGAAAAACACCGTCGCCATACGTACCAAACCACAATTCATTGGTAAGAGAATCCTCATGGAGAGTCATTATTACTTTTGCAGAAGGTATATTCATAGTTTCTAAAGAATGCACCGGCACCGTTTTGTGTTTATCAACAATATACCTGTGTAAACCGCCACCATCCGTGCCAACCCAAATTCGCCCACGAGAATCCTCCAATATATCAAGAACAGCATAATTTTCAGTTTCGGGTACTGTTCCCGATTTCAGAAACGAAACAGAACTCGTATCCTGTGTTATCCGATATGCACCATCGCTACACCACCACACACTATTATCCGAAGCTTTATATAAAGAATATATTTGGTTCGATGACAGTTCCGGCATAGTTGTTTCAGTTTTTCGTATCACAGACACTACTTCTTTTGTATTAATTGAAACCTCAACAACTCCCCACCAATTTATTCCAATATATAAAGATGTATCCGAAGCAGGAATAATACTCGCACCTATTTGTTTATGCAAAGGACATAAATTATCAATTTCAGTCAAGCGTTTTGCACTGCCTCCCGGAGGCAAATAATACACTCCGGTAGCCGACAATATCCAAAAAACATCATTTTTATCAGTTAATCCGTAATGAAAATATGAATTGGGAGCAATTTCACCGAGATTACACTTTGTGAAATTATCATCGCTTATATTATATTGATATAAATCATATCCGATATGAAAAAAATATATTGAGTCCGATCCCTTAAGAACCAAGCGAACGTTCGGACTTTTCATTAATGAATCATGAGCAGATTGAGCATGCTCCACAATTTTGTGGTTTCGTTTATACACAAATACACCTTTGGGGGAATGACTGTTTAAAAAGAACGTACTATCATTTATCCGCACAATATCCGTCACCCGGTATTCATCGTGCTCATCAGGAAACGGTATGTACACAAATGTTTGTTCAAACTCATTGAATTCGAGTAACCCCAGCGATGTGCCAACCAACAGGACAGAGTCGCGAGTAAGAAACAATGCATGAACTTCGAAATCATCGGGTATTTTTTTTCGAGCAGATTCAATGGAAAATTCTTTAAACTCATATCCATCAAATCGTTGAATGCCATTTAATGTTCCAAACCAGTAATATCCGCGTGCATCTTCAATTACACGAACCGTCCGGTTAGACAGCAATCCATCTTCAGAATTATAGTGTTGAATTTGATATGTTGAATTTGAAATCCCCCTATAAAACAGAATATTAAATAGAAAAAACAAAACCAATTTATACCATGTTCTGAATTTATACTTCATTATTGAATTTTTAAAAAACTGAACAATATAAATAATATTAGTATAAAAAAAAGCATCTTTTTTCATTTTTTATAATTTCACAAAGCATTTTAATAACCACGAAACAATTAATGCTACTAATTGAGACAATATTCCAAGTAATATTTCCGAAATTTCGGATATTGCATCAAAAATGTACGTACAAACATATTTCCCCGACATGAAAAAAATATATTATATTCTTGCATTACTGTTTATTTCATTGTGTGTTCAGGCTCAAAAAACAATATACATTCCGGGATTTATAGGCACAATGGATTTAAATAACCCAGCAAGTCAATGGTGTTACAACAGAAGTGCCGAATCTGAAAATTTTGTAGTGTTTTGGGAAGCCGGTTTTGGGAATGATCCCTCAGCAGCAGAAACCGATTACAGGGTTAATATAAACACAATGTTAGAGGTAGCAGAACTCAGTTACCACGTAAATATTGACTCACTTGGCATGGCAATTCCGGGCTCATCCGTTACCGATAATTACAAAATGATGATTTTTTTACTCTATTCTACCGAATGGGTAGCAAACGGTTCCGGACAGGACGAAACAGTAGGTGTGCTCCATGTAAACCCCGCAGCAGCAAGTTCGGCAACGGTTCTTGCTCATGAAATCGGACATTGCTTTCAGTATATTACGGGTTGCGACTCCGATGGTGGTTTTCGATACGGATTCGGTGAAAACGGCAGCGGAGGCAATGGTTTTTGGGAACAATGTGCTCAATGGGCTGCATTTAAAGTATACCCTGAAGAACAATTTCGCACACACGATTTTGGCGGATATGTTCAAAAACAACAAAAAACAGCAAAATATTTGCAATTTAATTGTTTTTGAGTATTTTTGCGTTGAGTAATAATACTTGTAAAAAAAACTTGTATAAATACTCACAAAAGCCAAAATTGTTACTGCTAAGTAACATGGCGAAGCCGTAAAACACACACAAGTTCACTTTTTTTAAATCTCAAATCAGGATGCGCAACACATTCATGAAAATGATACCGAATTGGTATATCTTGTATACAAAATCGAAGTCTGAAAAAGTGGCTTAATAGACAAATGTTAGGCTGTTTTTCCTTAAATATTTCCAAGTGGACAAAAATTAGGCTGTTAATTTCAGGAGTTTTACACTTTCAAAAAAGCATCAATAAACTTCATTTTTC
>JAQICB010000149.1 GCA_027858745.1 Bacteroidales bacterium | reverse complement strand
TCATTTTCTACTCGCATTTGATTAAAAAAGAAAGTTTCTCGCAAATTTCCAACATTTGATTTATCTCCAACCAAGTTGAAAATGATATTTGTATTATCTAAATACACCTTATCAACTTTTCCTAATCCACGAATACCACTAATTTCATTGCGCAACTGTCCAATAAGTCCTGCTTTTTCCATATATGAGAAATAGTCATCTAATGAATTCCTACTCACACTAATCATTTCAGAAATTTTGGAAAAATTGGGTTTAAAAGGTACGCTTTCAGCAATAATAGAAAGCAATCGTTTAAGTTTTCGACTTGTTCCAACATTTAAATTTGCGTATTGCGGAATATCGGATTCTAATGTTTGTACAATAATTTGACCTAAACGTAAGTTCATTTCATTTTCAATTCCAAAAGGATAGTACCCTCGTTTTAAATAGTCATTAAATAATGGTAGTGGGTGTTGAATGTTTTCAAGTTTCACCTCATTATTTATGATTTGTTCTAAGGAGTAAACTTCTGTTTCATAGTTATGAAAGAATTTCAAATATTCACGAAACGAGAGTCCTTGTAATTTGTAAATTATTGCTCGACGACTTAAATCAGCCGAACCTTTCAGTATGTCAAGTACAGAAGAGCCTGTAAATACAACTTTCAAAGTAGGAAATGAATCGTAAATATTTTTTAATTCACGAGACCAGTCTGTGTATTTATGTATTTCATCAATAAATAAATACTCTCCTGCATTTTTATAGAAATCATCAGCTAAATCGAAAAGTCTGTTTTCGCTAAAGTACATATCGTCTGCGGAAACATATAAAGCTTTTTTGCTATCTAACTTTTCCTTGATATGTTGTAAAATCATTGTTGTTTTACCAACCCCACGAGCTCCAATAATTCCAACCATTCGGCTGTCCCATGATACATTTTTGTATAAATACCGTTTAAAATCTGTTGTTGTATTTTGTAAAAGCGTCTCAAATTTCTGATATAATATTCTCATAATATTGATGTACTATTTTCCACAAATATACAAAATGCACAACATATTCAATACTTTTTATAATTTAATGCACTATTAAATGTGCAACATGCTGTATTTTTGCTTGGCGTTAACTAGTATATATCCACAAGTACTTGTTAATATATCCACTATCTACACAGCTGTTATTTTTCTATAAATCAGCAAAATAGTTATTTTTTTGTGAATATATTCATGTGTACATATTTTTTTGCAAACACCACACATATGTATCTCGTGTTTGTTTTCTATTCAAAAATACAAAAAAAAATTAAATACTGTGAATATGAAGAATATATATTTGAGGTGTGGATTATGCTTATTGATCACGCAAAAAGATTCGCTCGGCAGAGTTGGTGTATCCCTCAATTTCTGCTCATTTTTAATGCGCTTGTGTATTTTTTTATTTAAATTTATATTGAGTTAATCTTTTGTCACCAGTTTTTTCTAGTATGCCTTTTTCCACAGCATTTTTAAGATCACGACTAGCAGTTGCAACAGAAATTTCTTTGTTATGTCTTAAATATTCTTTTCTAGAAAATTCTTTATTTTGAATTACTGATTTGAAGATTTCAATTCTATCGATATTTTTTACGGTAATATTCTGAGATTTCAGTAAATCTTCTAATGCAAAATGAATTATCTCAAGCATAAATTCTATAAAACTTGTAGAGTTTCCATTATTGTCAGATTTTCCAAGTACTGAATAATATTCCTGTTGTTTTTCTTTAACAAGTGTTTCGATTGGTAAGAATTCAAAAACAGGGGAATATTCTTTAAGAATTAAAGTTTGCCATAACCTTCCAATTCTTCCATTTCCATCAGTAAAAGGGTGAATAAATTCAAACTCGTAATGAAAAACACAACTTTTAATTAAAAGCAAATCAGAGTCATTTTCTATATAATCAAATAAATCATTAAGTAATGAGGGAATCATTTGGCTCGGAGGAGCTATATGTGCTATTTCATCGCCTTTTACAATACCTACTGAAGTATTTCTTAATTTACCGGGATTATCAACTAATCCTTTCATTAGAGTCTCGTGAACTTTTAATAAAGAATCTAGATTGTATGTTTTGTATGAATTTATTTTTGAATATATTTTAATAGCATTCTTAACTTCCAAAATGTCTTTTTGAGGAGCAAGTATTCTTTTGTTATTTATTAAATCAGTTATTTGTTCTATTGAAAGTGTATTGCCCTCAATTTCAAGTGAAGATTGAATTGTTTTTATTCTATTTTTTTTTCTTAATTCAGGAGGAGGTTTTATTAATCGAGCAGATTTAATCTCACCAATTTGTTCTGATATAAGAGATATTAATTTTAAAATGTTATTTGTTATTTCGTATGGTGGTTTCATATAGTTTTTATGATAGTATCATTTGATAGTATCAAATGTAATGAAAGAAAATGTTATAACAATGTGTTTCTTAAAATTAAATACTATGAATATGAAGGATATATATTTGTGGTGTGGATTATGCTTATTGATTACGCGAAAAGATTCGCTCGGCAGCGTTGGTGTATTCCTCAATTTCTGCTCATTTTTAATGCGCTTGTGTGTTTTTTGACAAAAAACCTTAGCTATTAAAAACTCATAGATTTAGTTCAAGCGGGAATTCAGGTTGGGTATTGCATGCCGGATGAATTCCTAGTTATTGGGTGTGGTTAATTTTTTTTCAGTCAATTTACTCATTTTTGTTATTATAAACCCAACTATTGGCGTTAACGAAAGTGACCAAAAAACAGATTTTCCATATCCAATTTCACGTTTTTCCCCAATATATCTTGCTACTAAATGAGTTAATAAAATGTATAGTACAATAATTATAATCCAGATGTAATTCATATTTTATATTTTTATTTGTTTCTAAATACTTCGATTCTTTAAATTGTATACAATGGCAGTCCGTCTAAAAACCTCCCTACCTTTTTCTATATTTTCAATAAACACCCATAGATTTAATTTAACGGGGAATTCACGTAGGGTATTGTATGCCAGATGAATTTCTAGTTATTATGTGCTTTAATTTTCAATCCATTCAGTTTCTGTCGAATAAAAATACTCTAAAGTGTCAATACCATCTGATAAATTTCTGTACTCTCTTGAAATCAATCCCTCAAAGTCATATTCAAATGTCGATGTATAAATAGTGTCGAAATGATTTATTGTAGAATCATTAATACCCATATTATCTATATATTCAGACCACTCAGCTGTTTTTAAAATTATTGCATTATCAGAAAGGTACTCGACATTCGTTTCAGGTAGATTTATCATAAAGAAAGCATTTTGCTTGTTATTGTATTCATATTTATATGTTGTCATAACACCAGCTTCACTTACTGTTTCATATTCTTGAACATTTTCATCCTGGAAACTAAAAATTTCAGGAATATATGCATCTATTTTTGTGAGTATTTGTTCTTGATATTCATATTCTTTTTTCTCTACAAATACGGAATTTTCTCCTGTGTAACTATTAACATATTCAATTTGCTTGTCTGCATTATAATGATAAACTTCTTTAGTTTTTAAAACATCATTTTCATTATACGTATTTACAACAACACTATCATTAGCGAAATTATACTCTGTATATTCTCCCGATGTATAGTCTGTATAAGAAATCACTGTTGTATCTGTGTACAAATATTCAATATAATTAACTCCATTTTTATTAATCAGTAATGAGTGCGTTTCTATTTGGGTTGAATCTTTTGAATCACTTGGTGATATATTCTCATTTTGCTTATCACATCCTGAAAATATAATTCCTAAAATTCCTGTCAGTATTACAATTCGTTTTCTCATGATTGTATGTTTATTGTTTTTATTGCGCGTAACTAGTATACATCCACTATCCACACAGCTGTTATTTTTCTATAAATCAGCAGAATAGTTGTTTTTTTGTAAATATATTCATGTGTACCTATTTTGTTGCAAAATTCACACATATGTATCTCGTGTTTATTTTCTATTCAAAAATACAAAAAAAAATTAAATACTGTGAATATGAAGGATATATATTTGAGGTGTGGATTATGTTTATTGACCACGCAAAAAGATTCGCGTGACAGCCTTGGTGTATCCCTCAATTTCTGCTCATTTTTAATGCGCTTGTATTTTTTTTGACAAAAACCTTAGCTATTAGATTTAGTTCAATCGGGAATTCAAGTTGGGCATTGGGTGCCGGATGAATTTCTAGTTATTATCGTGCGTTATTCTTCGTTTTTATCATTCTAAAGTTAATCAATTCTTTCTTCTTTGATTTCTTAAATTGCTGTCTTTCTACAATAAATCCTTTGTTTTCAAAGAATCCTTTTGCCGTTAAACTTACGTCTGAGTAAATCAAGTCATTATTTTGTTCAATTGCTTTTTTCTCAATTTCTGATAAAAGGGCACTTGCTACTCCTTGTCCTTGAGTATCTTTGTTCACAAACATAAAATCCAAGTATCCGTCCTGTGCCAATGAACTAAAACCTACAACCTCATTTTTTGTCTCAGCTACAACAAAATATTGTTCTTGCATCTTTTCCAGCCACTTATCAACGTCCGTTTTCCATGATGACCAATCGTCAACCTCTTCTTGGGAATAATCCCTTATATTGATATTTTGAATTGTATCAAAAAACAACTGTGTTATTTTTCCGACATCTGACTCATTCGCCTGTCTTATAATAATATCATCCATTTTAATATATAGCCAACTTTATTCTTTATGTTTCAATCAATTTTCTTGTCATTATTATTGATTTTTCCGATACGAGATAATCAACAAATCCATATTTTATATAAAGTTCGTGTGCAAAATTCTTTTTGTCAACGCTCAATGAAACCCTCTTTAATCGACCGTCTTTCAGCCGGTCAATCATTGTTGTTAATAATTGTTTTCCTATTCCTTTCCCCCTGTGTCCTTTCAATACAGCCATACTCAATTCTGGGGTTTCGTTATCAATAAAACCATAACCTTTAATGAGTCTAATCCATATTGCACCTACGAGTTGTCCATAGTGTTCTGAAACGAGGCAAAAGTCTCCTTCTTTTCCAAAGTCTTGAATATATTGTTTCAAATCAGGTTGTTCAATAATCTCCCGAGGCAAAACTACAGTCTCATCTGCAACGAAAATAGCTTGATATAGCATTTCATTTAGAAAAGAATATTCAATTGGTTTAATTTCTCTTATTATCAAGTCTGCCTCAAATTCTGTCATTCATTAAGCTTTACGTTTCGATTTATTAGTGCTACAAAAGCATTTCTCATAAGTCGTTTATTTGCAGTTCGGTTCTTTCTAATGCACGGTAACGTTTAAATATGGGGCGTGTGGCATTTCAAGGCACTTCCGTATCAAAACGCTATAAATTTTATTAAATGTACTCACCTCAAAATTAGCACTTTCTGCCATATGCCCTATATTTTTTATTGTGCCCAGTTAGTTTTTATTCAAAATTGTTTTTAACGAGTCCACCATTATATCCAAAGAATCATTCCAATCAGGTCTTTGCTCTGAAAGGTTAAAATTTTCCATAACAAACTGTAAAACATCGTCATTCATTTGTCTTAAATGTCCATTTTCTGCTATGTCTTTAGCTTTAATCCCTCCATTTTCATCATACAGTTCTATCGGACCACTTAGTATATCGTTGTCAAAATTCAATTTCGCTTTTACATTGCCATTGTGAAAATAGACATTCCATTCTCCTTTTCTTACTCTTTGGTTTTCTATTCCTTGTATTTTAAGATTCCCATTTTCGTAGAATTCTTGATAATAATAATCTTCTGTCATTTCAGCGGTATCTGTGAAATACTGGTGGACTGTTTTGTAGCTACCACTTTCATATTTATCCCATATTATTCTTGCATGTTTGTTTTCATTCTTGTTTGAACAAGAGAAAACAGACAATACAGTTATGAAAAGGAAAAAGTATTTTATGAGTTTCATTTTCTTTTATTTAATTGGGCACAACTAGTATATATCCACAAGTACTTGTTATTATATCCACTACCTACACAGCTGTTATTTTTCTGAACATCAGCAAAATAGTTGTTTTGTTGCAAACACCACACATATGTATCTCGTGTTTGTTTTCTATTCAAAAATAC
>JAQICB010000137.1 GCA_027858745.1 Bacteroidales bacterium | reverse complement strand
TTCGGAGACTTCACCTAAAAATTTTTGGAATGTTTCTTTGTCAATATCAGACCAATATGCGCTATTATAAATATAAATAAAGTCGTGATTTTTGCACAAGCCCCAATGATTACTATTTGCAATTTCAATGAGTTTTTCAATGGTAATAACCAAATAGTGTTTATTATTGATTTTGAAATTCTCAATATTTTGCGGATTCGCTAACGCTTTAAAATCAACTCGGTTAATTTGGCTTTTGAGCTTATTTAATATTTCATCATGAGGTGTAATTTTATTCTTTGTTAACGCCTCGATGTGATTAATAAAAGTATCGGGCTTGTTTAAGTCCTCGAATTGAGGGTTTAACATTACAAAATTATCGTTATCTTGCAGTTGTCTTTTATGATTGCCGTTGCTGATAGGCGCGGCTTTTTTCTTGCTATCCATTTGTGCGACCTCCTTTCCTTTTTGTTAGATAGGTTTCGGACTCGGCCTCAATCTCAGAATTAGTGAGTTTGCGTCCTTCTTTGAGATACAAAAAAAGTTCTGTACTACTGAAATACAAACGCTTTGAACGTTTCATAAAAGGTATTTCATTACGTGAACATTTCGAGTAAACCGTTGGAACGGAAAGATCTAAATAAGTTGCTGCTCCTTTTACTGTTAGGAGTTTCTCCGGTTGTTCGGTTGATTTACTTTCCTGTTCATTGTTTTTTAAACAGGAATTAACGCAATCAATAATTACCGTTTGTAAGTCCTCAATCGGTAATGAAATAAATACTGTTTTGTCCATATCAAATAAATTTTGATACAAACAAACTGCTATTTGTAGGCTCTGTTTTCCCAGCTTTATTTATTGGGAATTTTGGGAAAGTTTTATTTTAGAAATCTTTGTTTTAATATCTGTTCTGTATAAATTTTCTGCTTTGCTTTGATATTTTCCAAACATGCTTTCGTCAATAGAAAACCGCTTTATTTTCTGTGGTATCAATGAAGCAAATATTTTTCTATCTGAATAATGTTTTATAATTCCCTGCCTTTGCATTTCATCAATCCAAACACAAACAATACCTTTCAATTTTCCTATGTAATTGTTTTCTGTGTCAATTAAAGGTGGTTCAAGTGCTTTTAAAACTTCAATGCAAGGTGAAATTAAATCAGTATTGTAAAAAAGTTCTTCAAAGGATATCGGGGTGTCTTGTTCAAGTTTTTGCTTTGTGTCTTGTTGAGGTGTGTGTAAATCAGGAAAACATTTATTAATAATCTGAACGATGAGGTGTTTATGTTTTTTTAATATTTTTTTTCGTTCCTCAACGGCTTGTTGTCCCATTGGACACTCTTCGCCATTGTGCATTTTTGAAACCTTACCAAGTCCGATTATTTGCTCCATTTCAATTTCAGAATTGATTCTCATTTCACCTTCGGGAGTGTGTGTAAATTGACCAGGTTTATCATTTACAAAGAAATAATCAATATCCATATTTGCGGCTCTTTTCTTTATTCGTTCATAATAAAGTTGTCTGTTTTTGTCTGTTAATATTGTCGAATTTTCCAACATTTCAGCTTCAATATTTTCTAATAATTCATAAAGTTTCTTATTGAGATTTTCAAAAGAAAAAATTCCTGTTTCTTCATCAATTTCATAGTGTACATTTTCGGCTAAATCGAAATATCTATTTTCATATTTGGTTTTTCTCATTGTCTTTTATGCTTTGTCTGCTACTTTTTAGTAACATTATTTTCTATCAATTCTATTGCTTTAAAATCTTTCCTTTTTTTATCGTGTTGTCTGAAACGATTGAATAGCCATAAACTCCATTTTTCAGCCAACTTAGGTCGATAGTTGTATGGTTTTTAATCTTATTGTAATATAGTTTTTCTCCATTTAAATCGAATATTTGAAAAACTGCATTTGAAAAATTGTCTGAACATTTTATGATTAAAATATCACTTGTCGGGTTTGGGTATACCTCAATGTTGGCAGTTAATTTGTTTATTGAACTATTGATTTGTTCTGAATAGTACATTGTTGAACGTGATTGAGGTTCCCAATTTTCTTGCTTACTATTCCAAACACAATACTCTGCTTGTTGTAACATGTATTTGTATAGGTTGCTATTAATTGGATGTTTTTCGTATTGAGGCATTATACATTCAGATAATAATACCGATTCATTGTAGGTAAACTCAACTCGTGCTGTATCTTCTTCAAAATAAGTTTGATTTATAAGAATGTTGTTTGTGTCATAATTGAAATATTGCGAGTTATAATAGTTCCATGACTGGTTTGTGTTATTCCAATAGTATTGTGTTAACTCTGTTAAAAGATTATCAGTATTGTATTTATATTCTGTATAGTATTTTGATATTCTGTTAAGTGCATTGTTGGTGGTCGTGTTTTC
>JAQICB010000103.1 GCA_027858745.1 Bacteroidales bacterium | reverse complement strand
GAATTTTTGCTTACAGCTTTCTTCGTCCGGGTATTGTGTTATAAATTCTATTAGATTCATAATATATGTTTTTTTGCAAAGATAATAAAATTAGGTTAATATACGGATAATCATAAAAGATAATCAACAATTGTTTTCAACACCAGTGCTGCAGCAATCAACTTTTTGGTCTACAGTGAAGAGTAAGATGGGAGATGCTACATTAGCGGTTGATTTTACGGTTTCGCAGTCTGATTTATCTTCAGACGGTCAGGCTTTGCAGCATGTGGAATCTGATATTTTGGTTGTCTTGCAGTATGTTGACAATAAACATTGTATAGCATATGTACCCTATGGTCCCGAAATTGAACCCGAAGAAGACTTACAGGCATTGTTTCTTGAAGAGCTTTCAGAAAATTTATGTTCCGTACTTCCAGATACCTGTTTTGCTATTCGCTTCGATTTGAACTGGGAATCGCATTGGGCAAAAGATGATAATTGGTACGATAACGACGGTTTTTGGAAAGGTACTCCCGAAATAGCTTCTCAGGAAATGAGATTTAATTTTAACACCAATAATTGGAATCTCAAAAAATCATTGCATAATATATTACCTTCAAACACTATTTATGTCGATTTGAAACCGGAACTACCATCGATTTTACAGCACATGAAACCCAAAACACGGTATAATATTCGTGTGTCGCAACGCAAAGGAGTTTATGTTTCTGTTGCCGGTATAGAACAGCTTGATGTGTGGTATGATTTGTATAAAGAAACCTGTGTGCGAAATGGTATTTTTTTACATGACATCGCCTATTTTAGAACCTTATTTACGGCTCAATTTAAAAAGAATACTGCGGAAACACAATTGTTTTTGTTAATTGCCGAATATGAACAGACACCCTTGGCTGCTATGTTTTTAGTTGTGTCTTCGCATCGTGCATCATATTTGTATGGTGCATCGTCTTCCCGCTCCAGACATCTTATGGCTACGTATGCTTTGCAATGGAAAGCTATAGAAATAGCAAAAAATAAAAACTGTACGGAATATGACATGTTTGGGGTGTCGCCGAATCCAAATCCCGATCACCCAATGTATGGTTTGTATAAATTCAAATCGGGTTTTGGCGGAGAAATGTTTCACACTATGGGCTGTTGGGATTATCCCTTAAATGACTCCATGTATACTTGCTTTAAAGCTGTAGAGATGCAAAGTCAGGGGTATCATGTGAGTTAAGAATGTGAGTTATGTTTCAGAATATTTTTTTAATATTCCCTTCTTAATGATAAAGAGTTTGTGAGTTTATCAATTATCAAATTTATGTGTTTTGTAATTGTTTTGCATGCTGTTTCAGGAGTTTTTCTGAAACTATAATTGGTATAAACGACTTATGTATTATTAATACTATTTCATATAAGCAAATGCGTGGGAAATTACCATCAACTTTATTATATTTGTCTTTTCAAAAATTTGAATGTGATAATGTTTATGAATATTTATCTCGTTCGGACATTGATGATTTTGCAACAATTTCTCTTGAAAGTACGGTGAAATTTTTGAAAGAATTCGAGAAAGAAAATATTATTTCTCTTGAAGGTAAGAGAATCAGAATTTTAAATAGAAATGTTTTAGAAGAAATACAACATAAAGGATAAGAATGGGAAGAATACTTGCAATAGATTATGGAACGAAACGAACCGGTATAGCCGTAACAGACCCTTTGCAAATGATTGCAACCGGTTTGAAGACTGTTCGTACGCATGATTTATTCGTTTTTCTTACCGATTATTTTGCTCACGAACAGGTAGATTGTGTTGTTTTGGGGCAAGCTCGAACTTTACGAAATGAACCATCCGAAAATCAGAAGTATATAGATATTTTTGAAAAAAAATTCAGAAAAGAATTCCCGACTTACACCTTAGAGTATATGGATGAGCGATTTACGTCTTCGCTTGCTCATCAGGCGGTAATAGATGGTGGTGTGAAAAAGAAAAAAAGACAAGAAAAAGAAATGATTGACACTATAAGTGCGACTATTATTTTACAATCATATATGGAACAAAAAAACAGATAACTATGATATATCCAATTTATGCATACGGACATCCGGTGTTGCGAAAAAAAGCACAGGAAATAGATGAAACATTTGACAATTTACCGGGTTTTATTGAAAATATGTTTGAATCAATGGAGGTATCTGATGGTGTCGGTTTGGCTGCACCACAAGTTGGTAAATCTTTGCGTTTTTTTGTGATTGATGCACAGGATTTTGCGGAAGAATATCCGGAAGCAGAAGGTTTTCGAAAAGTTTTTATTAATCCAATTATTGAAGAACGTACCGGCGATGTGTGGGAGTTCATTGAGGGTTGCTTGAGTCTTCCCGGAATTAACGAAGGAGTAATGCGCCCGACTACTATTAAGATGACGTATTTGGATGAACATTTCACCCAACATATCGAAACATTTGACGGTATTCTTGCGCGGATTATTCAACATGAATATGATCATCTCGAAGGTATTCTTTTTGTCGATCATCTGAGTGCTCTTCGCAAACGCATGCTTAAAAAACGCTTTGTTGCAATTGAAAAAGGGATAGTCGATGTTGCGTACAAAATAAAGTTTCCTAAAAAATAATTCTTCGTGTTCCTTTCCGATGAATTAATTCCAAAACAATAGTTTTGGCGAGGCGTAAAATAGTAAACTAAAATAAACTTAATGTGTAATAAGCATCATGTGCTTGTTTGAGCTCTTGTAATATTTGTTTTCTTAATTTGTCGGGAGACTCTACTTTAATTTGTGCTCCATGTTCGAGAATAATTTTTCGTAAGTCATCATTAGGGATAACATGAAGTGTCAGTAATGCACCTTCTTCCGATAAATCTGTAATTTCCTGACTGTGATGGAGTGGGGTAATTAAGAATTCTTCTTTAAGAATCTTATTGATTTTAAGTGTTATTTTGCTTGGTTTCGCACCTTCGGCCGGACTTATACCAACAATCGAATCAAAATATTCTTGAGGGTTTGTGTTTTCCGCTTCGATGAATGTTGTAATTTGTGGCGATATGGCTGCAATTTTTTGTACAGGTATTACCGTGTATTTTTTGTTATCGTCAAGCAATCCGAATAAATACCATTCAGATTCGTATTCTTTTATAAAATAGGGGTGAATTAAAAACTGACTGATGTCGTCGTTTATTTCTTTAATGGTTAATTCTAAGACTTCTTTTTTCTCAACCGCATTAAATATTTGTTGTAACCACGATATGCCTTTTATAAGTCGTTGGGTTGTTTCAAATGAAACGGTGTATGTATCCGGTCCCGGATTTATGGCAATAATAGCTTCAATCTTTTCAATAATTTTATGAATATCACCGAGGTGTGTGTATTTTTTGTATTGCTTTAAGGTATTTACAACTTCAGTTAAATTATCAATATCGGGTTTGCTAAGTTTTTTTTGGGTAATTGAGAAATTCTCGTCAGAGTATGTATAATAGCCATTTATACAAACAATAGGTGCCTTATAGCCAATAGGCGGTTTTTCTCGCATAAGCGCAATGTCGTATTGTATTGAACGCTTACTAACTTTTTGCACGCCAAATTCGTGAGTTAATTGTTTAGATACCTCTTTGATAAGATCTTCTAAACTCCATTGTTTGCTTCTGTTTTGCAAACATTCATCGATAATTCTATATCGGAAGTTTTTTGATTTATGAGCTGGCATAATCGTTTAAATTTTACACAAAAATAGGTGCAAAATAAATGCAATGCAAGGAAAATGCATTTTTTCTTTTCTTCACTGTGAATAAGATACATATATTTACTATTTGAATTTTACAAATCCATTACAAAAAATTACTAGAAATGTTTGGGGCAAACTTGTATTATTTGTAACAAACAATACAGTTAGACAAAGCTGATTTTTAGATTTCGTGTTGCGTGGCGGCATTTTTTTATGCACGATTTTTTTGAGAAGAATAAGAATATAATTAAGGGAGATTAATAACGTGAGTACGATGATGAATAGAATTTACGGTCACTTCCATTGGTGCTCTCATGCTCTCACAAATTATAAGAAATAAAAACCGTTGCAAGATAGTGTGTATATGCCAAAAGAAACAAAAAAAAAGGCTGCTTATTAAAAGCAGCCTTTTTTATGTTAATAAGTTTTTAGATCCATCTTACAAACGCAAAATCTTGTCTGTGTGGTAGAGCAGGATGTTTTGGATACATTCTGATTCCATAATTAAATACTCCGGAATGTTTCGGTTTAATAGTTATAGAGTACACCGAAATATGTTCTTCATTTTTGACATACTCAAATTGATTAATTTCCTGAATTTCTGAATGTTCAGGATTCATTTGTTCGGTGATAATTAACTCTACGCCAATTTCTTCAGGAGACAATCCTTTGAGGTCGAGCTTTACTGCTCCGTTGTATGATTCTCCTAGAGTGAGAGCCTCTTTACCGGTTTTATCAATATCAACCGAAATAACAGAAATGTTGTCCCATGTTTCAGAAATTTTTTGTTTCCAACTTGTTATTTCATCGGTCAGAGCATAATTGTTTTCAGTTAATTTGTTGAATCGTTGTGCCAATTTCGAGTAAAATTGAGAATGGTAATCATCAATCATTCGTTTGGTTGTAAACTTTGGAGCAATTTCGGCAATACATTTTTTCATGTATTGTATCCAATTGTGAGGAATCCCCAAGTTGTCTCTATCATAATAGAGAGGAGCAATGTCATTTTCAAGAATGTTGTAGATGGTTTCGGCATCTAAATTATTTTGTAATTCTTGATTTTCATACGTTCGCTCTTCGGGTAAAGCCCATCCGGCTCCTTCAGTATAACCTTCGCACCACCATCCGTCGAGTACGCTAAAGTTCATCGCACCATTCATTACCGCTTTCATGCCACTGGTTCCCGATGCTTCGAGTGGGCGGGTAGGGGTGTTTAACCAAATATCAACACCTTGAACCAAGCGTTTTGCAAGGTTCATGTCGTAGTTTTCTATAAAAATAATTTTCCCGAAAAATTCAGGAAGTTTAGAAATACGAACAATTTCTTTTATCATATTTTGTCCGGGCTTATCATTCGGATGTGCTTTTCCTGCAAAAATAAATTGAACCGGACGTTCAGGATTGTTTACAATTTCACTCAAACGCTCTAAGTTGCTAAACAGCAAGTATGCTCGTTTGTATGTGGCAAATCGGCGTGCAAAACCTATGGTAAGTGTGTTGTTATTAATTGATTCTGTAATTTTTATTAATTTCTTAGGATCTTCAAATCGTTGAGTCCAATTTTTGTGAAGATTTTCTTTTATGTAATCAAGAAGATATTTTCGATGCGATTTTTTTAATTTCCATATAACGTCATTTTCAACTTCGAATATTTTCCCCCAATATTTTTTATCAGAAAGATTATTTAAATAATCGTCACCAAATGTTTTTTTGTAAAGTTCTTGCCATTCTTTGGACGTCCATGTTCCATAGTGCACACCATTTGTTACATATCCAATATGAGATTCTTCGACAGAATATCCTTGCCATAAATCTTTGAACATGTCTTTTGAAACATCACCATGCAATTCACTTACACCATTTATTTCTTGAGAAGTTGAAATAGCAAGATTACTCATTGAGAAATTTTCTTCCTGATTATCCGGATGCATTCTCCCTAAGTTCATAAATTCATTCCAATTCAATTGTAATCGTTCCGGGAATTGTCCTAAATATGTCATCATGAGGTCTTCAGGGAACGAATCATGTCCTGCCGGAACAGGTGTGTGTGTGGTGTATAAGGTAGAACTTCTCACCACTTCCAATGCTTTTTGGAATGAGAAGTTTTTGTGTTTAATTAATTTTCGAAGGCGTTCAAGGTTAATAAAAGCCGCATGTCCTTCGTTACAATGATAGGTGTCAATTGTTTCTCCCACCGCTTCGAGTGTGCGAACCCCACCAATGCCAAGTAGCATTTCTTGTTTTAAACGATGCTCGTTGTTACCACCATACAAAGCATGAGAAATAGCTCTATCTTCTTCATTATTATCTGAAATATCAGTATCGAGTAAATATAATTTAACACGTCCAACATGAACCAAACATATTTGAGCATTAATAATTCGTCCCGGCAAGCCAACTTGTACGGTTAATGGATTATTATTATCGTCAGTAACTAAATGAATTGGTAATTCAGAAGGATTTTGTCGGTTATACACCGCAATCTGATCACCGTCAATAGATAGTTTTTGTTGAAAATAGCCATATTTGTATAAAAAGCCAACAGCAACAAGGTTTGTGTTCGTGTCGCTTGCTTCTTTTAAGTAATCGCCGGCAAGAATGCCAAGACCTCCCGAGAATATTTTTAAAGAATCGTCAAGTCCGTATTCCATACTAAAATATCCTATGCGAGCAGAATTTTTTTCAGGTGTAATAGACATGTAGTCATTTAATTTTTGCAACACAGATTTATATTGTTGCATAAAATTTTCATTTTTACTTAATTCTTGAAGTCTGTCGTAACTAATAGCTTTAAGTATTTGAATCGGATTTTTTGTTTCATCCCATAACTCTTCATCAATTTCACGAAATAAATCTTTTGCTTCGTAATTCCATGTCCACCATAAATTTGTCGCAATTGTATTTAAATCTTGTAGCTCAGCCGGAAAACTCGATTGTACAATCATGCCTTTCCAGAGAGGGGTATTATGTTTATTTTGATTTAGATTTGCATTCATATGTATCAATTATTAATATTCACGTATTTATTTTTTTTTCTTTTTTTTCAGTTCAACTAATTGCTCGAGAGCAGCTGTGTGTTTTGCTATGGCTTCGTTAATTTCCTGTGGTGATAATTGAGCTTCTTCAATTATTTTAGGAGCTTTTTTTACTCGTTCATTGAAATCGCCAACGATGTTCATGAAGTTTATAAAAGCCTCATAAGGAGTGGAGTATGGGTTTCTTTTTAATGGGGAGCCGCCATCAGCAAAAAATTTTGTACTCATATTATAGAAGTTATCGCTACTTTGCAGGCGATACCAGTCTTGAATAATTTCAGAATCGGAAACGGTATGAATAAGTTCAATGTTTTTATATAAAGCATTAAAAGCTTCGAGTTGCAAATTGTTTCCTAACCAAGCAGATAAATCTCGTTCTTCATCAGCATTAGACGTATTGTTTGGAACACTTAATACCGAAACCGGTTGTGCTTTTTTTATAATATCCGACGGTGTTGAAAACGAAAAGTCGGTGTCTGCAATAATAGTTTTTGGTAAATCTTTCATAAAATCAAAAATACCGCTAGATTTTGTTTGATAGACGCCGAATGTTTCGTAATCCATACAAAGATTTATGATTTCTTCATCTTTTGGAAATTGATTTATCCATTCGGTTATTTTTTTAGAGGTTAAAGGCCATTGATCCCATGTTTTTTGAGAAAAACGTAAGGCAATATCATCACTCAATTTATAGTTACGTAAAAGTATTTTCAATTTCGGATTATTTGCATTACAATACATGAAATTAGGACTTTTCCATCCTAAAATATGCTTAGCACCTTCCGCGATTACTCCTTTGTATCCCATATTTAAAATTAATTCTCCTATGTAGTTGGAATATATAAAATGGGTATTATGAAAAACGCTCGGTTTTGTACCAAAAAGTTCTTGTATTTTATCTGAATGTCGTTGCACTTGTTTGGTGAATTCTTCCTCCGATTTAATTGAAACAAGAGAGTGAGAATATGGTTGTGCCGTAAATTCAACTTTACCTGTTTGTGCTAATTCTTGAAAACTCTCAATAACTTCCGGAGTGTATAATTCAAATTGTTCCAATGCTGAACCACTAATCGAAAAACTAACTTTAAATTTATTTTTCTGTTTTTTGATCGTTTCAAGCAACAATTTATTCATAGGTATATATGAATCTTTTGCGACCTGAAAAATATTCGATTTATTCGAAAAATCATCATAGTAATAATGATCTAAACCAATATCGAAAAAACGATATGTTCGTAACATAAATGGTTGATGAATCTGAAAATGTAAGCAAATATGTCTCATGGTTAAGCTTTTGAAAGAGTTTCTTGATAAATTTGTTTAACTTTTATTGCAGCAGAATCCCATTTGATACTGTCTACTTCTGATTTAACAAAGGTTTTGAACATACTGTCA
Source organism: Bacteroidales bacterium (assembly GCA_027858745.1). GTDB lineage: Bacteria > Bacteroidota > Bacteroidia > Bacteroidales > UBA1715 > JAQICB01. The sequence goes on along the minus strand of JAQICB010000103.1, from coordinate 11,234 downwards.
AGACCTTGATAACTCACTATTCCGTAAATTGCATCGGCCATGGAATCTACATCCCAAAAATCTATTTTAATTGCATGTTTTAATATTTCTGATACACCCGATTGTTTCGAAATAATAACCGGCACGTTTGAGCGCATCGCTTCTAAAGGTGATATGCCAAATGGTTCGGAAACCGAAGGCATAACGTATACGTCGCTAATCGAAAGCATATGAATAACATCGTCACCGCGTAAAAAACCGGTAAAGTAAAAGTTTTCAGAAATTCCTAATTCAGAGGCACGCCACATCATTTTCTCAAGCATATCGCCACTTCCTGCCATTACGAATTTTACATTTTTTTTCCGTTGCAAGACTTTTGCCGCTGCTTCAATAAAATATTCCGGTCCTTTTTGAAAAGTAATACGTCCGAGAAAGGTGACAATTTTGTCATCGGTATTTTTTACAAATTCACGAGGGGTGGATAATTGCACATTATCAACACCATTATAAACTGTGGTAATTTTACTTTCATCAATACCATAATGTTTGATAACGGTACTTCGGGTGAGATTGCTCACTGTTATTACCGCATCGGCACCATGCATTCCTCGACGTTCTATATCGTACACCACTTGATTGACGTGCATACCGCTTCGGTCGAATTCTGTAGCATGAACGTGGATTACTAAGGGTTTTTTCGATACTTCTTTTGCTGCAATTCCTGCATCGTACGTGAGCCAATCGTGAGAGTGAATAATGTCGAATTCGAATTTTTGAGCAATTTCTCGAGCTACGTAAGCATAATCGGCAACTTCTTTGATTAAGTTCGTTCCGTAACCACCTTCAAAATCAATAGTATCTGATTGTTCTGTTTGATAGTATTTTTGTAATTGTTTCGATGATGATGAGCGTTTGTTGATTATGTTATAATATTCCTCTGTGGTAACATAAGGTATTATGTTTGAATCAATTTCAACGTACTGAATATTCGTTTCAGATGATACAGCTTCTTCGTTAAAAATATACTTACGTACACTTACAGGAACGTGGTTTGCACCAACAACATCCATTAATTCTGTTTCTTCATCGCCCCATGTTCGTGGTACAATAAAAATAATTTCTAAATCTTGTTGTGCCATTGCTCTTGTTAAGCCATAGCAAGCTGTTCCAAGTCCTCCTGAAATATGGGGCGGAAATTCCCATCCAAACATCAGTACTTTCATATTATTTTCTGTGTTATTTTTTGTTGTTCAAAATTCTTTATTAATGTCTGAATTCGCAATACGGCAGCAACGCTCCATGCTTGAGATATTGCACCTCTTCCTTCGTGTGGTGGGTTTCCGTCGTATAATTCAGAGAAGGCACCTACACCATGTGTGTTGAGTGATTCTTCGAGACTTTCATACATTCGTTTTATTTCTGTTAAGCCCGAACGACCATGTAAATCAAGATATGCTTCAGCATATGGAGCTAAAAACCACAATAATACAGAGCCATGATGGTAGGCAATATCACGTTCGTGAATATTTCCGGTACATTCACCTTTGTATAAAGGATTTTTGGGCGAAAGTGTTCGTATTCCTCGAGGAGTAAGTAACTCTTTTTTAATAATTTCTAAAACAGCATGTTTTTGCAGGTCATTTTTGAGTGGTGAATAGGGGAGTGATGCAGCAAAAACCTGACTCGGACGAACAGATTCTTCAACATGATTTCCTGCAACGTAATCTGCAAGGTATTGTCGTTCTTCACTCCAAAAAACAGTCGAAAAAGATTCTTTAATTTTTGATGGAATATCTTTCCAGTTGTGTGTAAATGTTTTATCTGAAATGATTTCTAATGCAAATTGAATTGCATTGTACCACAGTGCATTTATTTCAACAACATAACCCCACCGTTCATATACCGGTTGTCCGTTAATTTTCGCATCGGGCCATGTGAGGGCTTTGTTTTTATCATTTAAATACAGAAGCCCGTTATCGTGCATTACAATTGTTTTGTTATCGGGCATACGGTATTTTTCGAGAATTTCTTCGATTTTTTTACCGTATCGTTTTTTAATGTTTGCTTTGGTAGTGTGCGGTGTAAATTGCTGTACAGCACGAATATACCACAGAGCAGTATCTATCGAGTCAACATTTGCATGTTCTATATTTCCAATGTTTTTGTATATGTATCCTTCAATTTCATCGGTAATCGTATCTAATACGTCCTGGCAGGTTTGTGTGTCACCATATGTAAGTGTAAGCCCCGGGAGAGCTATAAGACTATCGCGTCCCCATTTACCCGGCCAGGGGAAACTTGCAATAATATCGGTTTTGTTTCCTTTTCGCGAAATAAATTGTTCTGCTGCATTTTGTAAGCAGTTTTCGTAACTGTTACGCGGAGTACGTTTTGATAATTCAGATTCGAAAAGTGATGTGATTTTTGTCGTTTTTATTTCCGAAAGACCCGCACTGAAATATACCGATTCACCTTTTTTTATGGTACATTCGAAATACCCCGGAGTCATTAAATCCTCCACACTTTCAAATCCGCGTTCTTTTTCTTTGAGGTATTCAAAATTTTTATACCAATCCGGAGCAGATACAAATTCGTTTTTCTTAGAAATTTGCATGTGTAAAAACGGAAAGTTTTCGTACAAACGACTTGCTATTCCGTTTTGAACGGTTTGGTATTTTGAATTTACATGCATGTTTGCATGTGTTAATTCATGAATGTTTCTGAATGCCAAAAACGGACGAAGTTGTAAGGTTGTTTTTGAATGTGCTTTGAGTAAAGTGTATTTTATAATAACCCGTTCTTCTTCTTCCACAAGAAGCATTTGTTTTTCGAGCAACACACCTCCCACACGGTACGTTACAGATGGAGTCGAGGAATTTGTATATGATTCAATATATTTATGTCCCAGAGGGTTAAAGTCCTGTGTGTATTTGTGTATTGCAAGATTAAACGGCGTATTGTGTTGAATAACCGTTTCGTCTAAAGACGATAAAAGCACAAAATGCTCATTGTTAAAATCAGGTAAGGGACATACCAGTAAACCGTGGTATTTCCTTGTATTACAGTTGATAATTGTGGAACATGCGTATGAACCCGCTCGATTTGTGCGTAAAAATTCTTGTTTGAGCGATAAATTTAAGTTTGTAACTTCTTGTTTTGTAAACTCTAAGTATTCCATGAGCTATTTGTTTTTTCTTATATCACAAAAATAGAAATAAAAACAAGAATTACTATTTTAATTAGATAAAAAAAACATTGATGAAAACATGATATAAGTCATATTTTCATCAATGTGCCGGATTGTTTATAAACTACCCATTGTAAGTAAGAATTCATCGTTGTCACGAGTAGATGGTAAGCGTTTGCTTAAAAATTCCATAGCTTCAACAGGATTCATGTCTGTTAAGAAGTTTCGAAGTATCCAGTGTTTACTGAGTCTCGTTTTATCAACTAATAGGTCATCGCGACGGGTACTAGAAAGATTAACATCAACAGCGGGGTATATTCGTTTGTTAGAAATACGTCTGTCAAGTTGTAATTCCATGTTACCGGTACCTTTAAATTCTTCAAAAATTACTTCATCCATTTTTGAGCCGGTTTCGGTTAATGCTGTTGCGATAATTGTTAATGAGCCGCCATCTTCAATATTTCTGGCAGCACCAAAAAATCGTTTTGGTTTATGCAGAGCGTTTGCATCAACACCGCCCGAGAGAATTTTTCCTGAAGCAGGTTGTGCCATGTTAAATGCACGAGCAAGGCGGGTTATTGAGTCGAGTAAAATACACACATCATGTCCGCTTTCTACCAATCGTTTTGCTTTTTCTAATACTATATTTGCAACTTTCACGTGTCTGTCCGCAGGTTCATCAAAGGTTGATGCTATAACTTCTGCTTTCACACTTCGCTTCATGTCTGTAACCTCTTCCGGACGTTCGTCTATTAATAAGATTATTAAATACACTTCCGGATGATTGTCTGCAATAGCATTTGCAACACCTTTTAATAATGTTGTTTTACCTGTTTTTGGCTGAGCAACAATAAGTCCGCGTTGTCCTTTACCGATTGGTGTAAATAAATCGATAATACGCGTAGATATGTCGGTGTGCCCGCTGCCGGTAAGATTGAATTTTTCTTCAGGAAATAAAGGAGTTAAGTGATCGAAGTGAACACGGTCTCGCACTTCTGTCGGTGTTTTTCCGTTTATTTTTTCCACTTTAACTAAAGGGAAATATTTTTCGCCCTCTTTCGGCGGACGAATAGCACCTTCAACAGTGTCACCTGTTTTGAGTCCGAATAATTTGATTTGAGATTGTGAAACATAGATGTCATCAGGAGAATTAAGATAGTTGTAATCTCCCGAACGAAGGAAACCGTAGCCTTCTTGCATTAAATCCAACACTCCTTCACCGCTAATAATACCATCAAATTCGGTGTTTTTTTCTTGTTTTTTATCTTGTCGGTTTGGTTTGTTGTAGTTTTGAGTATTCTGTGGTCGTGGTGTTGGTGCTTGTGCGTGAGAAGGCGTTTGTGTTGGGAAATCTTTTGTTGGTCTTTCCCTTGTCGCTTCTACATTTGTTTCAGTGTCTGATTTCGGCGTATCCGCAACTCGCTCGGCAACGTGAACTTTCGTCCGTGTTCGTTTGCGAGGACGTTTATCATTCTTGTCAAATGGTATCTCTTCTTGTTTATTTTCCGGCACTTGTGGAAGGTCTTTTGGAATGCTTCCTTGTTCCTCCAAAATGCGGATTATTAAGTCTTCTTTTTTTAATGAAGATGTTTCGGTAACACCTATTTCATGTGCGATTTCTTTTAATTTAGAAACCAACATCTTTTTTAAGTCTGCTGCTTGATACATAAAAAGTTAGAGAATAAAATTTGAATATTTGAATTATTGTTTTTTTGGAATTATTGTTCTATAGGGAAATCTATAAAGAACAGAGATTGTTTAAAATCCAGTGCAAGTATACATATAAAATTTAATAAACAACAAGTTTTTTGAAAAAAAAGTATGAAAATGCACTTTTCTACGCATATTAATTGCGGTTTTCCACGATATTTATTTGTTTTTATCTGTTCGAAAAGGAAGGAGCATTGTAATTTAAATAACTGAACATAAAAAAATGTATGAATTTTAGATATGTAAATATTCAGCTTTTAAAGATAAATTTGCATATTGCTTTTGAAAAGAGACCACAAGAAAGGATTCTTTACTTATGCTCCATCCCTTCAGGTTAATAGAGAAAATTATTATACGGATACCGAATAGCATGCATTTCTTTTACCTTTTCGTATACTGTTTCGCGAAATGTTTCAATATTATCTTTTGTTTTAGCGGACATAAAAATGCAAGGAGTTTTTTGAGCAAAATACATTGATTTGAATTCTTCCAATGAAATATTTTCTCGTTCTTTTGGTGTTAAATCGTCTTCATCTTTTTCAATATGAGTGAATGCATCTGTTTTGTTAAAAATTTGAATCATTGGTTTTTCTGCCGCACCAATATCTGCAATAGTTTGATTTACTACCGCAATATGATCTTCGAATTGCGGATGCGAAATATCGGCAACGTGAAGAAGTAAATCTGCTTCTCGCACCTCGTCGAGGGTAGATTTAAATGATTCGATGAGGTGTGTTGGAAGCTTGCGAATAAATCCAACCGTGTCTGAAAGGAGAAAAGGGAGATTGTCGATAACTACTTTGCGAACGGTTGTGTCGAGGGTTGCAAATAATTTATTTTCGGCAAATACATCCGATTTGCTAATAAGATTCATAATAGTTGATTTCCCTACATTAGTGTACCCGATAAGAGCTACCCGAATCATGTTTCCTCTATTTTTTCGTTGTGTTGTTTTTTGTACATCAATTTTTTTGAGTTGTTTTTTGAGGAGTGATATCTTGTCTCGAATTACCCGTCTGTCTGTTTCAATTTCTGTTTCACCGGGACCACGTAATCCGATACCTCCTTTTTGCCGTTCAAGGTGTGTCCACATACGGGTTAATCGAGGTAAAAGGTATTGATATTGAGCCAACTCAACCTGTACTTTTGCATGTGCAGTTTGTGCACGTTGTGCAAAAATGTCAAGAATTAAATTGGTTCGGTCTATAATTTTGCATTTGAATTCTCGCTCTAAATTTCGCAATTGTGAGGGGCTTAATTCATCATCAAACACTATTACTTGAATGGAATGCTCAATTACATAATTTAGTATTTCCTGTACTTTCCCGCTTCCAATGTATGTTTTGGGATTGATGTTACTAATTTTTTGAGAAAAAGTAGTTCGCACATCCAAACCCGCAGTTTCAGCTAAAAAGTGAAGTTCTTCTAAGTATTCTTGTGATTTTTTCTCTTTTTGTTCGAGTGTAATTATACCAACAAGAATTGTTGATTCTTGTTCTGTTTCTGTAATGATATGTGTCATATTATAGTATTGATACTTGTCGTTCTATCGGTTGTTCTAATGAAATAATTGTTTCGGTACTTAAAATGCCATCAATTTCTTGTATGGTATGGTTTAAGATATTCATAAGATGATGATTGTCTTGTGCATATATTTTAACAAACAAACCATATCCTCCTGTTGTGTAATGGCATTCGACAATTTCAGGAATTCTTTTAATTTCTTGTAATACTTCTTGGTATACGTTTCCTTTTTCTAAATGAATGCCGACAAACGCACAGGTAGCATACCCTAATGAGCGTTCGTCAATAATGTATCGTGAACCTTTGAAAAAACCGGATTCTTCGAGTTTGTGTACTCGTTGGTGAATGGCTGCGCCAGATATGCCGCACATACGTGCAATTTCCAAAAAAGGAATTCGTGCATTTTCTGTGAGCAGATTTATAATCTTTTTATCTGTTTCGTCAATTTGAATAGGCATAATAATACTATTTATATTTTTTTCAAAAGTACAATTATTTTAGAAAAAAAACATCGTATTTTTTTTTTAGAAAATCAGGGTAATTATTTTTTTGTGTTCGTTTCTCTTATTTTATTAGTGTATCTTTGCCGAGTTTATAAACAAGTAAATATATATGACAGATAATAGAAGAGATTTTGATCGAAATTCGCGTTCAGGTCACAAAAACGAGAAGGGACGCCCCGAACGTACATCGGATTCTGATAGAAAACGTGGCGGATACAAAAATGAATATTCCGGGAGTAATCGTAATTCACGTCCCAATCGACAAGGTTCTGAGCAACATGATGAGTTTGCACCATTCGAACGAAAAACTCGTCCCGACCGAAAACGTTCGGCTCAAAAAGGTGAATATGTGCCTTATGATAGAAACGCACGACCCGATAGAAAACGCTCAGAGCATAAGAAAGATTATGTTCCTTATGATAAAAATGCACGTCCTGACCGAAAACGCACTGAGCAGAAAGATGATTTTGTGCCCTACGATCGAAAACCTCGTCAGGATAAAAATCCATTTGGACGACGGGGGGAGCATGTCCCATTTGATAGGAATGCACGAAAACCATATCCAAAAAAATATCAATCCAAACGGTACGAAGAGGAGGAGATTGTTGAAGAACCGAAAGATGTTCGCTTAAATAAATTTATTGCAAATACCGGGTATTGTTCACGTCGCGAAGCGGATGACGTAATTAGTTCGGGCGTTGTTACGGTTAACGGAGAAACGGTTAAGGAGTTGGGTGTAAGAGTGAAACCGGAAGATGAGGTCTTGATTAACGGTGCAAAATCGGTTTCGCAGAAGAAAGTGTATATATTATTGAACAAACCTAAAGATTGTATTACCACCAAAAAAGATCCGCAGGGACGGAAGACGGTGTATGAACATATTGCCGGAGCATGTAAGCAAAGCGTAGAAGCGGTTGGTCGTCTCGACCGTAACACAACCGGCGTATTGTTGTTTACAAATGATGGTGATTTGGCTCAAAAATTAATTCACCCGAAACATGAAAAAATGAAAATTTATCACGCCTATCTCGAAAAACCCATGTCTTTACCAGATTTTGAGAAAATTACTGCCGGGGTAGATGTTGATGATGAAAAAATAATTCCTGATGATTTACAATATGTGAGTGGCGATAAATATGAAATTGGTATTCAAATTCATTCGGGAAAATATCATATTGTAAAACGAATTTTTGAACAAGTGGGCTATCGTGTGCAAAAGCTCGACAGAGTTTATTTTGCAGGATTGACCAAGAAAAATTTACCACGCGGAAAATGGCGTTTCTTAACAGAAAAAGAAGTGACGATTTTAAAACAAGGAGCGTATGAGTAATCAACAAGCAGAACAGACAGAGTTTAAAGCCGGTTTTGTGGGGATTGTCGGAAATCCGAATGTTGGAAAGTCTACTTTAATGAATAAACTAGTAGGAGAGCGGTTGTCTATTATTACCAATAAATCTCAAACTACCCGTCACCGAATAGTTGGCATAGTTAACTGCGATTCGTATCAAATAGTGTTTTCTGATACTCCCGGGGTGTTGAAACCAAATTATAAACTGCAAAAAACCATGCTTAAAGCCGCTGAATCTGCTTTGGTTGATGCTGATGTGGTTTTGTACATAACCGATGTTATTGAAGATTCTGATAGAAATGCTCATTTTATTTCACAAGTTGCTAATATGGATATTCCTGTTTTGGTTGTGATAAATAAAATTGACATTAGTTCGCAAGATAAATTGGAAAGCTTGGTGGAGGAGTGGAAGACCAAAATTCCTCGTGCCGAAATTCTTCCTGCGTCTGCTTTGCAGGGCTTTAATGTTGACTATATTTTACAGCGCATTATTTCATTGTTACCGGTAAATCAAGCATATTACGAAACAGATGCTTTGACTGATAAGCCGACTCGGTTTTTTATTTCAGAAATTATTCGGGAGAAAATATTGTTGTTGTACAAAAAAGAAATTCCATATTCTGTAGAAATTGTTGTTGAAGAATTTACGGATGAAAAAACACGTATTTTTATTCGTGCCGTGATTCATGTTTCGCGAGATTCTCAAAAAGGAATTATCATTGGAAACAAAGGAGCTGGCATCAAACGTATTGGCACTACAGCTCGCAAAGATATTGAAGCATTTGTGGGTAAAAATGTGTTTTTGGAATTGTTTGTGAAAGTGAAAAAAGACTGGCGTGACGATGATCGCAGCCTGAAGCAATTTGGCTATTCCTCCGGTGATTAGGTGAGTTTCGTACGAGATTTGATTGAAAAAAAAGTGTATCATATATGCTCTTCGCTTGATGATGAAAAAAGTGATTAAAGCATTTTCTTTTTTACATGAGCAATCCGACACCACAGTTTTTTAAAATACTTTTCTATCGAAGAACTGCCGGTTTAGATTGCTTGGAGCCATGTAACTAAGGAATCGTAAAAAATTAGAAATTGGTACATCGTTTTCACAGCTTACCCATGTAACGGGTTTTCGGATTAGAATAGTTTTTTTTAAAAGGACATTTTGTCGTATCTCGATTTAGAACATGTTTAAAAAACGATAGTTTTGAATTACCTCTTCTTAATCGATGCAAGTTGGCGAAAACAGCATAAATGAGCTTTAGTCGCGGCGGATTCTTTTTTTTGTTGTGTAACAAAATTTTTGTTTTAACGTAAGAATATGTAGTTAACTGAAATCAATGATTAATTCTACATTTACTTTTTGGGGAAAATTTGCAGGTAAACTTTTAGAGCGAAAGTATATTGTATATTCAACACCGGAGATTCAGGAGCGCAATCGCAATGCACTTCTTGTTGCCGGTATTGTCTTTTTTCTTGTGGGGGTAACGGATTTTTTTCGTGTTGAACCCGGATTTAATTTATATGTATCTCTTGCACTTCGAAGTTTATTATTATTGTATGCTGTGTGGATTTTTACTGCATGGAAAAAACCGCATAAAATTACACATGTACATTCGCATATTTCTATTTATGCTCTGTTGTTTACTGCTTTTCTTAACTTAATAATTTATTTATTAAACCCTGAGAAAACAGTAGAAATTATAGATCTTTATACTTTACCTATAACCATATTGCTATTTTATGTGTTTGCTTATTTATATACATTATATTTGGTATTGATAGGTGTATTTTTATCATTTTTTTATATTCTCATACTTATTCAATTTCAAAATATTTCTGTACTTGAAATAACTGTGATTAGCCTCATTCTTCTTGCTGTTAATATGTTAGGTATGTATATTTCACGATTTTTGAATATGGTGCGACGAAATGAATTTTTAAAAATTATAGAAATTGAAAAGTTAAATATAGGTCTTACAGATGAAATTGAAGAACGTACTACCATTCAAGATAAACTTATTTATGCATATTCGGAACTAACTGATGGAATGCGGTATGCGAACCATTTGCAGATTGCCATGCTTACCGATTCAAGTATTTTGGAAAAGTATTTTGAAGAGTATTTTGTCTTGTATAAACCCTGTGAAATTGTGAGTGGCGATTTTTATTGGTTTTCGGAGTTTGAAGACAAGGTGATTGTTGTGTCTGCCGATTGTACCGGACATGGCATTCGTGCAGCATTTATGAGCATTGTGGGGATTACGTTTTTAGAAGATATTGTAAATAATAAGGGGATAATTGATGCTCACGAAATATTAAATCAATTAAAAGAACAGATAATAAAGAATTTAAAACAATCAGGTGCTCAAACAACTAGTCACGATGGAATGGATATTTCTTTATGTGTGGTAGATGTGAAAAAAATGGAAATGCAATATGCCGGAGCTTACAGCCCGCTTATTATAATTAGAAATGGTGAGTTGATTGAATATAAAGCTGACCGAATGCCTATAAGTTATTTTTTCGCGGCAAAACCCTCATTTACCAATAATATTATTCAATTAGAACAAGATGATCGGTTTTATCTTTTTACTGACGGCTATGCAGACCAGTTTGGAGGACCCAAAAATAAAAAATACACATACCGACACCTCAAACGTGAGTTGCTCACTCACTCGCAACTGTCTATGAATGCACAGTATGAATTTCTTATGAATACCCACATGGCATGGAAAGCCGATTATGCTCAAACAGATGATATTGTTTTTTTAGGGTTTAAAATTTAATGGTTGTGGGGTAAGGGGTAATTTTAGATATGAAATATTATTGGGGCATTTAAATCAATAACAACAAAGGCATATATTTGGGGGGTAAAAACCAACCATTGGGAATCGTTTAATGGAAAATTATGGCAACGAAATTATTATGAACACATAATCCGAACCAAACAATCATATAACCGTATTTCCGAATATATTATACAAAA
>JAQICB010000058.1 GCA_027858745.1 Bacteroidales bacterium | reverse complement strand
AATGGAAAATTATGGCAACGAAATTATTATGAACACATAATCCGAACCAAACAATCATATAACCGTATTTCCGAATATATTATACAAAACCCGATTATGTGGAAGGATGATAGATTTTTGAAAACACACGAAAAATTTACACGGCAGCGAGCCTTTTTAAATCTTGTATTCCTTTAATTCTTAAAATCCTATTCAAGATTTTTGAAATTAACCATTAATAATTTATCATTAACAATTATTTTTTCTCTTACGATTATTCGGAAACTTTGTATAGATAGGGCGGGGTATAGTGAAACCAATGCAGGATTTGCTGAAACCTTAAAAGAAGGCACAAAACTCATTGATGAAATTTTCACTACCCAAGAGGAAAAGTTTCAGGGGAAAATAGAGCTTTTTAAAATGGCAGTTGCTGACCTTGATTCAGCACGAGATATGTATTTCAAAGACAGTTGGCTGCAAAAGGTGTTTGCACTTTTCTTCCTTCTTGCATGGATTGGATTAACCATTTTAATGTTGAACTATTTCGTGTTTCAATCCATACACCTACAAGATTGGCAAATAGCCTTTGTAAGCAGTATAAACGGTGGGATTTCAACTAAACTAAGCACCATTGTCGACTTCCTTTTTGGCGGTGCAATCAGCGGTGTAAATGACATTAACCTTAAATCAAAGCATGAAAACATTTGACAAACTCTTTGATGGTGTAATTAAGCACGAAGGCTATTATGCCAGTGTTACAGGCGGCTGTGGTGGAGAAACCTAAATGGGGTAGCCCGAAACTTGCATCCAAAATGGGGAAGGATCGGCATACATTGATGCTTATAAGGAGATGCGCGGTAAAATTATAAGGAATTTCAAAATAGATATTCCAGAACTGACACTTTTGGTAAAAGACTCCTATAAAAAGGCATTCTACGATAAGTACAATATCGAGAGCATTAATAATAATTGCAAGCCATATTTTTGATATGGTTTGCAACTATTATTTTGAATCTATCAAAGATTAGTTAGAATCCTGAAAGTTCAACTATCCCAATTAGTAACTAGAACAACCTTTGGTTATTAAGAATAATTCTTAATAAATACCAATATTTAGGGATTTCAAACACAACGTCATTATTATAGTTTTGTAATGTGATTTTGTAATAACTTAAAAACAATATAATGATGAAGAAAAAATTACTCTTATTCGTATTTGCCTTGTCTAATGTTTTAGCATTCTCTCAAAGTGCAGACAGCACTTCAAATCAATATACAAATACGGCTGATAACCTGTTATCGAAAAATAGTAAACTCGTAATTGGTGGATATGGTGAGGTTCACTACAATCAGCCAATGGACGGTTCAACTTACAATAATGGAACGCTTGATGTTCATCGCATTGTAATGTTGTTTGGTTACAATTTCAATGATAAAACACTGTTTGTAACTGAATTGGAATATGAGCATGTTCAAGAGGTTTATGTAGAACAAGCTTTTTTACAATATAAGTTAAACAATTATTTGAATTTTAGAGGAGGATTAATGCTTGTTCCAATGGGAATCACCAACGAATACCACGAGCCAACAACATTTAATGGAGTTGAACGTCCGCTAATTGATAATTACATTTCACCGACAACATGGAGAGAGGTTGGCTTTGGTGTAACGGGCAATATTTTACCTGCCTCAATTAAGTATCAAGCTTATGTAATGAACGGATTTAATGGTTACGATGGTTCAGCACATTTAAGTGGAAAGAATGGTTTGCGTAAAGGTCGGCAAAAAGGTGCGGAATCATATATCAGCTCTCCAAACTTTACCGGAAAAGTTGAATATTATGGAATTCGTGGATTAAACATTGGTCTATCTGGTTATTTTGGAAAAACCCAAAGCACCCTATACAATGGTGTTGATAAAAATGATAATTCTTCTATCGCAAGTGCAGATTCTTCTATTGTTGGTGTCTCCATGTTAGGTCTTGATGCAAGGTACAACTTAAAAGGACTTCAATTGAGAGGTCAATTCTATTATTCTAGTTTATCGAACTCTGAACAGTATAACGCATTCACGGCAGATGGAACAGGTACATTAAACGACTTAGGAAGCGCTATGATTGGGTACTATACCGAAGTTGGATACAATGTTTTACGCTCGTCAAAGACAGAAAAACAACTTATTCCGTTTGTGCGTTACGAATTTCTAAATACTCACAATAGTGTTGAAAGCAATATCAGTAAAAATGCGGGCTATGAAAAGAGGCTTATTACCACAGGTTTTACCTTTGCGCTAACAAAAGGTGCTGTTGCTAAAGCTGATATGCAATTTGTAAAATCAGGAAACAACGATAAATATACCAAAACCTTGAACTTGGGAATAGGTGTAATGTTTTAATATACCAATATGAATTTAAAAAAAATAATACTAACATTGATAAGTTTAATATGCTTTGTGTCTGTATTTGCGCAAACTCCTATTAATTATCAACCAAAAGCATTACTTAAGTCTTTACAAAAAGCCGGGGTCGCTGATATGTCAACAATAAAAGAAGTTACGTTGCCGGATTCAGCATCTTTGCAACAGTCATTTCAAGGTAAATTTTTTCTGATTAATACAAATAATGTAAGCCAATATAAATATATTTATGTTGGGCGTGTAAACAGTTGCCGTGCAGGTGGCTGTTCTATCACGCACAATGTAGCCAATAATGGTAATTCTGAATATTTTGATTATTATATTCTATTTGACACAAACAAAACGGTTCAAACCGTTAAAGTCTTTAATTACCAAGCTACTCATGGGCAGGAAGTAACTGCAAAAGGATGGTTAAAACAGTTTATTGGTTACAATGGGTCAGAATCATTACAGGTTAATAAAAACATCGATGCTATTTCAGGAGCAACAATATCTGTTTATGCAATTACTATTGACATTGAGCTGAAGACTGAAATATTACATAATTTAATGTAATGCCAAGAGCAACAAGCTGTCGATGATTTTGAAAAACATATTCTTTCTGCTATTAATTCGTATAACAGCACAATGCCCCTTGCCGCTACAGGCGGCAAAACTCCCGATAAAACTTGATATACGTATTCAAAATTCCCGGACACATAGATTCCGGGAAAATGTAAAGGGGCACTGTTGGTAATACATTTTCCTAAACAGAGACTTTAATAACATTTACCAAAAATAAAAACACAAAAAAACTGTGTAAACAAAAAACGAGAGGAAAAATAAAATTTCAACTCGTTTTTTTTTATCTTTTAGAGTAAAAAGCTATTTCTTTTAAAAATGCTTATATATTATCCCTTCCGATTATTCGGAATCTTTCTATAGATAGGGCGGGTATAGTGAATTCTAGCGATTATGACACTACGGTTAAGTTGCAAAATTTATTGTTTCCGAAAGGTTTATATGTTGATGTAAAAAAAAGGGAATATCTAACCGAAAATCTTAATTCATTTTTTGTCCTAACAAGCTATTTTTCAAACATTTGTGGAGAGCAAAAAAAAGACTCCCCATCAAAAAATGATGAGGAGTCCGTCTTAGTTGCGGGAGCCGGACTCGAACCGACGACCTTTGGGTTATGAGCCCAACGAGCTACCAACTGCTCCATCCCGCGATATATCTTAAATGTCTTTTGTTTCTTTAAAAAGTTGTGCAAATATATACTAATACATTGCCATTGTCAACTATATACATGGTTTTCTTAAAAAACTTGAAAAATAAATTCTAATGTTTTGACCAAGAAATACATAAAAAAAAAGCGAAAGTCTTGTAACTTCCGCTTTTCTTTGTTTTAGTACCGAAGATGGGACTCGAACCCACACAATATTGCTATCACCGGATTTTGAGTCCGGCGTGTCTACCAATTCCACCACTTCGGCAATTTGTTTTGCAAATATACTATTCTTCGTTAAACCTGCAAGAACATTTTTTATAAACTAAAATATATATGATCATTAAATGTATTTCTATAAATTCCTTTCAAATCGAAAAACACCAATGGCTTCTGTGAAATATGTTCAAAATAAGAAAGGGGCAAATCACAGAATTCATTATGTTTTACCGCCAATACCATCGCATCATATTTACCATGCGGCTCGCGCGACAAATCATGATTATAGTTCTTTTTAACATCTATTTTAGATGCATGCGGGTCTACAACATCTACTTCTATGCCATATGATTTCAGTTCATTAACCGTATCAAATATTTTCGAATTACGTATATCACTCACATTTTCTTTGAACGTTGCTCCTAAAATAAGTACTCGAGCATATTTTAATACTTTCCCGGCATTATTTATTTCTTTAATTATTTTTTTTGCAAGATATATTGGCATATCATCATTAATAGCACGACCGGAAGCAATTATTTGTGCATGATGTTTTAATTGTTGTGCTTTATAGGTTAAATAATAAGGGTCGACGCCAATGCAATGCCCACCAACTAAACCAGGCGTAACATTATAAAAATTCCACTTTGTTGCAGCAGCTTCGAGCACTTCAAATGTATTAATGCCTATTTTATTAAACAACATAGACAATTCATTCATTAAGGCAATATTTACATCTCGTTGCGTATTTTCTATAATTTTTGCAGCTTCGGCAACTTTTATTGAACTAGCTTTATGAATTCCCGCCCGAACAATTGAACCATATAAATCTGCAATATTTTCGAGTGCTTCATCATCGTTACCCGACACAATTTTCAAAATATTGGGTAAAGTTCTCACTTTGTCTCCCGGATTTATTCGTTCAGGTGAATAACCAACCTTAAAATCTTTCCCCATTTTTAAACCCGAAAGTTCCTCAATTATTGGCACACAATCCTCTTCGGTTGCTCCGGGATACACGGTAGATTCATAAATAACATAATTTCCTTTACTCAAAACTTTGCCAATCGTTCCTGTTGCCGACAACAAAGGTGTCAAATCAGGAATATTGTGCTCATCTATAGGGGTAGGAACAGTTACAATAAATACCTCAACATCCTGCAAGTCTTCCGGCGAAGAGGTGAAAACAATATCAGTGTGTAAAAAATCCTCTGAATCAAGTTCTTCACTTGGGTCAATTGATTGATGTAACAATTCTATTCGAGATTGATTGATATCGAACCCAATTACTGAATATTTCTTTGCAAATTCTAATGCTAATGGTAACCCCACATAGCCTAAACCCAAAACTGCAATTTTTTTCTCTTTTTTTTGAATACTCTCAATCATAATAGATATAAGCTCATTGATTAAAATAATGCACAAATATATAATTTTAGATTATTTAAAATCAGGATATAGCAAATATTTTTTCCGTTTTGCACAAAAACGCTCTACATCTTTCTGCCATAATTCTCGCATTTCTTCTTCTGATAGATTTTGTTCAAGAGCGTGTCTAACTTTACGAGTCCCCGATAATTTATAAAAAAATAGACTGAAAAAAGCATCTTTATCCGGATAGTGTGTATATGCACGAATGAGAATGTCTAATAATAAGCCATGTGCAGCTACGGAGTCGGTATGGTAGGTGCGGAAATCTAAACCATAGCAGGTTTCGCCTTCGTACCGTGGATGCTCACTAGCACCGGGAATTGAACGTGGAACAAATGAAAAATCACGTTTATTATATGCGGGAGCTCCAATAACTTCGAAAGGAAAATCAGTACCTCGTCCGCAGCTCATTACTGTGCCTTCGAAAAGACATAAGGTAGGATATAAATATATTGATTGCATTGTCGGTAAATTGGGGGATGGTGCAACCGGTAAAATATATCGTTGTGTATGTGAATATCCTCTACAAGGAATAATCGCAAGAGAACACGATACACTATTTTTTAGCCAGCCCTCGCCATTAATCATGCGGGCATACTCTCCGATTGTCATTCCATGAACTATAGGCACAGGATGCATGCCGACAAAAGATGTAAATTCTGGTTCAAGCACAGGACCTGCTACATAAAACCCATTCGGATTGGGTCTGTCTAGAATGAGGCAGGAGATATTTTGCTCGGCACAGGCTTCCATTACATAATGAAGGGTAGAGATATATGTATAAAACCGTGCTCCTACATCTTGAATGTCAAATATCACAACATCAATACCATGCAAATCTTCTTTGGTTGGTTTTTTATGATTGCCGTATAAGGAAATAATCGGTAGTTGAGTAATGCTGTCAATTTCATTATCAACAAAAGCTCCCGCACTGTTGTTGCCACGAAAGCCATGTTCGGGAGAAAATATTTTTTGCACCGGAACGCCTAAAGACAGGAGCGTATCAACAAGATGAATCCCATCCATAATTGAAGTTTGGTTAGCAACAATAGCAACATTTTTTTGCATAATTCCCGGAACATATTGTTCAGTACATTCAGCACCAACACGTCCGGAAAATTGCACTTGGGCCTGCAAAGAAACTGAAAGTAAAAAAGCGAAAAAAAAGTTTGTTATCATAAAAAATGTATATTTGTGCATATGAATGTAGAATTATATATAGCGAAAAAAATTTTACCCCATAAAAGTAATGCAAATATTTCGAAACCCATTGTAAGAATAGCAAAAATTGCCATTGCTCTCGGACTTGCGGTTATGATAATTGCCATTTCAATTATTATTGGGTTCAAATCAACTATTTCTGAAAAACTGTTTGGATTTTCATCACATATTCAAATTGTAAATTTTGATGCAAATAATTCATTCGAGACTATACCTATACATCAAGATTCAGTTTTGTTTTCGAAATTACAATCACAACAATATATAGATCACGTTCATTATTTTGCAACAAAACCGGCAATTATAAAAGGTAAAAAATCAGTAAAGGGAATTGTAGTTAAAGGAGTTGATTCCCTCTACAATTGGGATTTTTTCAAACATCACATCATTAAAGGAAAACCAATAAAAATCACCGATACAATCACCAATCAAGTGTTATTATCAAAATCAACCGCACAGCTATTACATGTTGATGTTGGTGATTCCTTCATCACGACCTTTGTTCCCAACAAAAAAGGAAAGCGGCCCCGAAAACGGCAATTTGAAGTTGCCGGTATTTTTGAAACAAATATGCAAGAAATTGACGAACGATACATTATCGCAGATATGCGTCACATTCAATCACTAAATTACTGGAATGCAAAACAAATAAGCGGCTATGAAGTTTTCTTGAAATCACACGAAAATATTGAAAAAGATAAAGAGGCGATTCGCAAAATTGTTGGTTTTGAACTCAACAAAGATTCAGAATATTTATATGTGCGTTCACTCAAAGAAAGCAATCCCCAAATTTTCGATTGGCTCTCATTACTTGACATGAATGCGTGGATTATTATTATACTTATGATATTGGTTGCCGGCATGAATATGATTACCGGATTATTAGTCATAATTCTAGAAAAAACCAATATGATTGGCATTCTAAAAACACTCGGAGCTCACAATATGAGTGTTCAAAAGATTTTTTTGTATGTTGGCGGCATTATTATTTCCCGCGGCATAATGTGGGGGAATATCATCGGCATATCATTATGTATTATACAATACTTTTTTCACATCATTCCATTAGATCCCGAAATTTATTTCATGTCGTATGTTCCTATTTCCATTTCAATACCTTTTATTGTACTCGTCAATATTGGAACATTGTGTGTTACAATACTTATGCTGCTATTGCCGGCACTCATTATTTCAAAAATTAATCCTGCACAGGCCGTAAAATTCGAATAGCCCACCACAGAGGCAGAGAGCTATTCGGTACGATGATAGTGTTCATCTCTAAAGCCAAAGTTGGCTTCGCCGAACTCCTCCTTTGTCATCGGTTCTGCGTAGCTGTTCAAAACACAAATCATCGAATGCATGAGTATGCTGATATGCAGGTCTTTAAAGATTTTCACGATTTTTTTTTCAAATATCACAAAAATGTTTATATTTGTGATAAACAGAAAAGATATATAATTATGACAGATCCAGAACAAAAAAAGAATAGTGAAGATGCGGAAGAAAACTCATCGACATCAAATGAGAACACAAATCCGCCCCCTAAAGATAAGGATGAATTATATATAGAATTGGATGATTCTGCTGAGGAAAATACGAATGCGGAATCGGCTGACAATTCTCAAACTGCGGCTCAAAAAAATGAAACCCCTGAATCTCCAAAAAATTCAGAAGAGCCAATTCAAGCAGAAAATACAGATGTAAAGACTTCCACAAAAAAGAAACCATCAAAAAAAGTTAAACCAAAAAAATCTACCCATAAAGCAAAACCTCCGAAAGAAAAAAAAATACCGGGGGACAAAAGCGGAAAAGGCAAAAAAAGACTTATTATATTTGGTTCTGCGATTGGTGTAATTCTTATTGCGGGAATAATTATGTTTACCCAATACCCGAAAGTTTTGGCCAATTGGATGCCTTTTTTAGAAATGAAAGGATATGTCGATTCTGAGGTGCTTACTGAAACTCCCGACGGGTCTGTTGCTGAAGATACTGAAAGCTCAGAGATTGCAACAATAGATTCTTTACAAAGCGAAATTGAAACAGCTATTGAAGAAAATATTGACAAAGAGACTGCAACAGAAAAAAATGTTTCCGAAGAAGAAGTTGTTGATGCCATCACCAAAGATTTACAGAAAAAACAACAGCAATATTCAGGTGCGTCACAAATGCCTACAACCAAAATAGAAACTCCGAGTTGGATTATTGGATACGCAAGTGTTTCAATTAACAACAATGCTATTAGAAGTGTAAAATCTTTACGTGATAAGGGATATTCAGCGGGTTATTTTTGGATTCCAGATTACACACAGGGTGGCCCGGATTTATTTAAGATTTATATTGGTCCGTTTGACTCAAAAGCTGAAGCACAGAATTTACTGCCAACTATTAAAGAATTAGTTCCGAAAGCATATGTAATGTATTTGGAATAACCGGAAATTGAATGAGTCCGAAAATTATTGTTTTTTCAAGTCGGCTTTGAAATGTAAATTTTAAAAAACCACCAAAGTAAAGTTATTACTTTGGTGGTTTTTTTTATTTTCTATAAACCTGAGTTTCGCAAAATAGTATATCAGACGAGAAAACACTTTGCAATATCCCACAACACAATCCCACAACTGACGGAAATATTAAAAGAATGTTTGGTGCCAAATTGCGGTATTTCGATACATTCGTCCGACATATCAATAACAGACTGCTGAACACCTGAGACTTCATTTCCAAATATCAAGACATATTTCTTATTGGTATCAACAGCTATCTCATGCAATTTTGTACTCTGCTCGGCTTGTTCTACAGAGCAAATATACCAACCTTCTTTCTTCAATGTTTCAATAACAGAACCGGTTTCTTTACAATATTCCCACGGAACAGAATCTTGTGCACCAAGTGCCGTTTTGTGAATTTCCTTGTGCGGTGGTTGTGCCGTTATGCCGCACACATACATTTTTTCTATACAAAAAGCATCCGAAGTGCGAAATACCGAACCAACATTCTGTGCGCTTCGCACATTATCAAGCACAACAATTATGGGTATTTTTTCAAGGTTTTGATACTCTTGTACAGAAATTCGTTGCAAGTCATCTAATGATAATTTTCTAAAAATCCTTTTCAACACGAAATGTTTTACATTTTACACCATCTTTATATATATCCAAAAAATAGACACCCGCAAATATAGTTTTTATATCTATTAAATTGCGACTTGCATCCACATTCATTTTCAACATTGGCGAATACGTACCTTTACGTTTAAACGTAAGCGAGAGACCTTCATATTTATACGTAATTACTTCTATTGCATCTTTTTTTACTACGCACTTCACATCAACTTTAATGCTATCGTGCTCGTATTCAGGAGAAACGGTAATAATTGAAATTGGCTCCGTACTCGTTTGCGAAGAATCTATACTTTGCAAAGAATACCCCATTTCTTGCCCATAAGCCAGAGAAGAAACAATTACCACAAAAAGCACTATACCGAGTCGTTTCATCAGAAATTATATTACATTAATAATTACATGCATGTATCAAACAGCACATCTTACGTTTCAAGAAGGTGAATAAACTTAAAAAACTCTACTGCACAAATATACAAATAATAATATCCAAAAGTAAAGTTATTAACATGCTATGTTTTTTGTTAATAACTAATTAATTGATGTTATATATATATAAAGTTTTTCTTTATTTTTGCACTTTATATTAAATACGTTATTTTAACTTATGTATGAAATTATCACGATTAATACCATTTTTACTCATTATCTTTTGTGCCCAAACTGTTAGTTTTGCTCAAGATGATGATGAACCTGTAAAAAGAAAAAAACGGAGTTCTCTATTTGTACCCAAATCGCGTAAATCATCCGGTGTAAAAAAATCAAAAAAACGGAATGATTTATTCCGTGATGAAACATTTAAATCATCAAAGGAAACAAAGAAACAACAAGCAAAAAAGCAACGAAAAAAACATAAAAAACGCGATAAAAAGTACAAAAAGACGCGAGGTGAAATGCAAAGTCAAAGCACAAACCGACGTATGAGAAGAAACGAGCGACAGGCAAAAAAATTCAACCAGCAGCGCACAGTGCCATTGCTGAAAAGAATTGGTTCGCAAATTAAACCTTCAAAGAGTAAACGAATATCGAAAGAACGAAGGAGGCGTTCCAACAAGCTCAGAAAAAGGCAAAATAAAGCAAGCGAAAAATACGAATCTTCATATACTCCAACAAGTAAAAAGAAAAAGAAAGATAAATTGCGTAGTTTTTTTAATCCTTTTAAACGAAGACGGTAAATGCTGAGATTATATTTTTTTGTGTGTACTTTTAGTATAATAAGTATACAAGCATACTCACAACAAAATTGTGATTCTTTATTTGTGCAATCTTTAAATTCATTTGATGCGAAAGAATACGCTCAGTCAATAGAGTTAATAAATTCTTGTATTGAAGTATGCCCGGAAGATGAAAAATACTATTTGCATAAAGCAAAATCGTACTACAATATTCATAATATTGTAAAAACGGTCCACAATTTAGACAAAGCGATTGAACTCAACGACACCTGTGTAGAAGCATACACCTTACGTGCCCAAATTTATCTTAATCAGGGTTTGTTACACAAAGCTATTTCTAACTACGAAAAGATATTCTCATTAGTCCCCACTTTGTCCGCTAACTTTAGCGATGTGTACCACCTCAATTTGAGCAAAGCATACAACAGTACCCGTCAGTACCAAAAAGCCTACGATTTGCTCAAAAATGTTGCAGATGATACTGAAAACAATATGGGATTTCATGCCAATTTATCGGTAAGCTGTATGTATTTAAATAAAAATGAAGAAGCAGAATTTCATCTTAAAAAATGCATAGAAATTGACCCGAAATTTACCGGTGGACTTGTTAATATGGGGTACTTCCTCATTACAAAAGAAAAATATGAAGAAGCTATTGAATATCTTAACAAAGCATTGGTTATAAATTCACGAGAAGCGTATGCTCTCAATAATAGAGGTTTTGCATATTACAAACTTCAAAAGTATGAACAAGCACTCGAAGATGTTAACAGATCTGTTCAATTGCAGCCCGACAATTCCTATGCATATAAAAATAGAGGACTTATATATATTGCAACGGGTCTTAAAAAAGATGCATGTGAAGATTTCGGTAAAGCTCTCAAATTAGGATACAGCGAAATGTATGATAGTGAGATAGTGGAGTTGCAATCAAAATACTGTCAATAAAAACCTATACCATAGGATAAAACGCATCTTGTATATGCTCTACATCGGTAATTTGCCCATTGCAAATTATTGAAACAACATCAAACCGAATAGTTCCCGAAAAATCTTTCTGCTCAACATAGGCATTTGCAGCCTGTATAAGCAGTCGTTGTTTTTTGAGATTAACGGCATCCTGCGGTCGTTCAAAATATGTGCTGCTTCGTGTTTTTACCTCAACAATAACAAGCTCATCACCATCCATCATAATCAAATCAATTTCCTTATGTTTGAATCGCCAATTTCGTTCTAACAAAACATACTCGATCTTAGATAAGTAATTATACGCAATTTGTTCTCCTTTTAATCCTAATGGAAATTTTTCTATCTGTTTCATGGCTTTTTTTGAATTTATTTTCGTATATTTGAATTTGATACGGGTTTGATTATTTAAAATAAAGATATGAAATTTTTGTCGACAATATTATTTTTGTTCGTTACAAGTTTATGTGCATACACACAAAACTTTGAGGGCACTATTGATATTGTTAAAAAAACGCATGGTGACACAATTTATTATAGCTACTCAATTAAAAAATCTCATATTCGAATTGATGAATACGATAAATATAAACAATTACACAAAACCTATCTTCTCAATCTTCAAGACAGTTCAATTTTTGCAATAAATCATTCTCAAAAAATATATATGCCCGTAAAACGGCAAAAAGCAATGAATTTTGCTAAAAAAAAACCGGAAATAATAAATACCGGCAACTTCAAATACATACAGGGGTATAAGTGTTATCAGTGGCGTGTTCGTGATGAAGAAACAAATACTGAAATTGCCTACTGGATTGCTCAAGAAAATTTCGATTTTTATAAACCTATGGCAGACCTGTGGCAAAGCATCGAAACCAATTTTTCGTTCTTTACCCTTTTGCCACTAAATACAATTACCGGAGACATGCCTTTATTAACCGAAAGCCGAACACTTTTGCGTGACGAAAAAGCTATTTATTCGGTTATCAATATAGAAAGTGCCACCGTAAACAACACAATCTTTATTATTCCGGAATCATACAATATGCACGAAGTGATTCGCTAATCACTGAAAATCTAAAAAACATTTTTTATCCTCGATTGGCATCAATTACACGAATGAATTTGATTGTGCACGTAAACTGCCAAAAAAGGACTTACAACAAAAATTCCTCCATTAAATTCAGAAATTCTCACGTTCTCTGTATACATAAAATAACAGTTGATGTTTTTCAATACACCCCCACCATCAGGTTTTCACGCACTAACGGGCTTGTTTTACACAAAGCATGATTATATATTCCGTAAAGTCACCTTTTCCTCTTCGCATAGTAATTCATACTCATCGCCAAAAATAAGAGCCCTATTTTCTTCTTCATGACCAAAAGGAGCATCAAAACACACCGGAAAGGTATACTCCGAAACCGCATCAAAAATAATGTCCTCAACCGATTTCGAAAAAGGATTATTTCCCTTCATAATACCCGAAAACCGACCAACAACCAAGCCTGAAATCTGCGATAAAATCCCACTTAATTTAAAATTCTGTAAAATTCGGTCAATGTGATAGTCATATTCATTCAGATCTTCAATACACAAAATTTTTCCTTCATAATTCGGTTCATACGACAAGCCTCTCAAACTAAACAAAACCGACAAATTTCCTCCTACCAATGGTGCCCGAACACTCCCATTTCGATTATATTTTGATGCATTAAATTGAATACTATCATCCTGACCGAACAATACATTGCGAAGCGATTGCAAAGATACAGGCATTATACGTTCAAAATTTATAGGCATAGCGGCATGCACAGAAGCAATACTACAGGTATGTAAAAAAGAATGAAACACGGTAATATCACTAAATCCCACAATCCATTTCGGAAATTGAAAAAAAGGAGAAAAATCAAGATTCGGTAAAACACGCACCGAACCATATCCGCCACGAGCACAAAAAACAGCCCGTACTTCCTGATTTGTTAAGGCTTCCTGAAAATCAGCCGTTCGTTCCTCATCTGTTCCTGCGAAAGCCTGCCAGGTATTTGATATATGTTTACCCAACACTACCCGTAGCCCCCACGATTCGAGGATTTTCTGAGCTTTGCTAATATATGACATATGAATCGGCCCGGCGGGAGAAACTATGGCAACTAAATCACCGTTTTGTAAAAAATCAGGTTTTATTATCATGATTTACCTAAGTTTTATTCTCAAAAGAGAATATTAATTATCTTTGCAAAGATAAAGAGAAAAACATATGTTTCAAAAAATAAAAATTTAGAATGAAAAAATACAATAGACATCTTGTTACAGCAGCTCTCCCATACGCTAACGGACCGGTACATATAGGTCATTTGGCCGGTGTTTACATTCCGGCAGACATTTACGTACGATACCTAAAAATGAAACAAGAAGATGTTCTGTTTGTGTGCGGAAGCGACGAACATGGTGTGCCAATCACAATAAAAGCAAAAAATGAAGGTGTTTCACCACAAGCAATTGTTGATCGATATCACAATCTTATACGCGATTCATTTAAAGAATTCGGAATAGAGTTTTCAAATTACTCACGCACATCAGGTGCAGCTCACCATAAAGTATCATCAGATTTTTTCAAAACACTATACGACAAAGGTCAATTTATTGAAGAAGAAAGCGAACAATATTACGACACGCAAGCTCAGCAATTTTTAGCCGACCGATACATCCTCGGAACATGTCCGAAATGCGGCAACAAAAGAGCATATGGCGATCAATGTGAAGATTGCGGGACATCTCTGAGTCCGCTCGAATTGATAAATCCGGTATCAACATTATCCGGAGATAAACCTGTTCTTAAAAAAACTACACACTGGTATTTGCCACTGCAAAAACACGAACCCTTTCTCAAAAAATGGATACTTGAAGAACACACCGAATGGAAACCAAACGTGTATGGCCAGTGTAAATCGTGGATTGACGGCGGACTTCATTCCCGTGCAGTAAGTCGCGATTTAAATTGGGGTGTTCCCGTACCACTCGAACACGCAGCCGGAAAAGTACTCTATGTTTGGTTCGATGCACCTATCGGATACATTACCTCAACACAAGAATGCACACCGGACTGGGAAAAATATTGGAAAGCTGAAGACTCCAAATTAGTTCATTTTATTGGTAAGGATAACATTGTATTTCATTGCATCGTTTTTCCGACAATGCTTAAAGCACACGGCGAATACATTTTACCCGAAAATGTGCCGGCAAACGAATTTTTAAATTTAGAAGGTGGCAAAATATCAACCTCACGCAATTGGGCAGTATGGTTGCACGAGTATCTGCAAGACTTTAAAGACCAGCAAGACACTCTGAGATATGTATTAACCGCAAATGCTCCCGAAACAAAAGACAATGACTTTACCTGGGCAGATTTTCAAGCACGAAATAACAATGAATTGGTTGCAATTTTAGGAAATTTTGTAAATCGCGTTGTTGTTCTTACCCATAAATATTTCGATGGTAAAGTTCCTGCTTGCAACACATTAGAGAAAATAGACACACAGGCACTGGAAAGTATACATATCGCAAAAAAATCTGTTGCCGAGCATATTGAAACATATAAATTTCGCGAAGCCCTCAAAGAAGCAATGCAATTAGCACGGACAGGAAATAAATATTTGGCTGAAACCGAACCATGGAAATTAGCAAAAACCGATATGGAACGGGTGAAAACGATTCTTCACGTTTCCCTGCAAATTACCGCAAATTTAGGACTTCTGCTCGAACCATTCATACCTTTTGCAGCACAAAAAATTCGTAACTGTGTGCAATTAACAAAGGTTTCGTGGGAAGAGATTAATACTGCTATTTTATCTGAAAATCAAGAAATTTCGAACATTGCCCTACTCTTCAAAAAAATTGAAGACGAAGAAATTGCGTATCAAAACAAAAAATTACGAGATACGCTCAAAGAAAATGAAACTGAAGATGCGAATACAAATATAAAACCGCAGAAAGATACTATTGAATACCCCGATTTTGAAAAAATGGATATTCGCGTTGGAACTATTTTAGAAGCAGAAAAAGTTCCCAAAACAGATAAACTCATGAAGTTGCGAGTTGACGTAGGCACAGACACCCGCACAATTGTTTCGGGAATAGCTCAATACTTTAAACCGGAAGAAATAATTGGAAAACAAGTAAGTGTGCTTATAAATTTACAAGCTCGAAAACTGCGAGGAATAGAATCCCAAGGTATGGTTTTAATGGCTGAAAATGCGGATGGAACGCTCCATTTTATTAATCCTGAAAAGAATATAGAAAATGGAAGTGCAATTTGTTGATAGAATATTTTATATTTAAAAAAAAACAAATATCTTTGTTTGTAAATTATGAAAGCCTAGTATAATATTTTTATGAAGAAAAATATCCTTCAAACGCTAATTGCCATTTTTCTTGGATTAATAAGTTTTTCGAATACTTTTTCGCAAGACGTTCATTTTTCACAATTTGACGCAGCTCCGCTTTTTTTCAACCCGGCTCAATCGGGCTTATTTGATTGCGACCACCGTGTTATTCTAAATTACAAATCGCAATGGTCTGCATACAATACATTTATGGCGTCATTTGACCAACCAATACCTCTTCTCAAATTTAAAGGAGGCACTTTTGGTGCAGGTGCATTAATAAACTCCGATTACGGAGGGGAGACATCATATGGGAACACGCATCTGAAACTGATGCCTGCATATCATAAAGATATCATCCCTACTGTATTAAAAATTTCCGTTGGGCTCGACATCATGATGAACCTTATGACTATTGACGAAAGTAGCGTTGTGCTTCCCGGACAAATTGACCCGATAACCGGACAACCAACTCCCGGTGTTGATTTTTCTAACCCCACTCAATTTTATGCAGATATGGGAATAGGAGTAAATGCTATGTATAATCTTGAAAACGATTTGCCAATAAATGGCGGTATTACTTTTTATCGACTATTTGGTTCAGGTGGCGGCGGGATTGCCTCAAACACATCAACAACAAATTATCGACGCTTTTCGCTTAATGCAAACTCCATTGTTCCATTAAATTCAACAATTACGTTTTTACCAAGTTTTATTTTCTTAAATCAGAAAATATACAACGAAATGAATTTCGGAACATACACCCAATTTACTGTTGGTCAATTCACGCCGGTAATAGATGCATTGTACCTTGGGGTATGGCACAGATATGGAGATGCCCTTATTTTTGGATTTGCTTTTGACAAACCAATTTCCGAAAATATTACAATGAATTTCGGGTTTAGTTATGACTTAACAGTCTCTCATTTTAGAGATTCAGATCAATGGAGGCGGACAAATAATGTTGGAACCGACAGTTTTGAGTTTTCAATTAAATTTATTAATTGTAGGAAACAAATAGTTGCTAATCCTCCCGGTATTATTAATGACCCATTCAGATAAAAAAATAACCATATGCATAGAAGATATCGCATTATATTTTTAAACTTTTTAACCTGTCTTGTTATATGCCTTTCGGCACAAAACGGTTTTTCTCAATCAAAAAAACACTATTATGAGGTTCATGCCAGTGAAGGTGATACGTGTTTGATGGAAAACAACTATTACGGAGCTCATCAACAATACGAAAAGGCTTTGGAATATGTGCATGACACCCGCTTATTTTATAAAATTGCGGAAGCGTGTCGAATGTACCAAAACTATTCTGATGCAGAAAAATACTATCAAAAAGCACTTGAAGAAGATTCATTATCATATCCTGATGCAAAATATCACTATGCTCAGATGCTTAAATTTCAAGGGAAATATGATTTAGCATCACAACAATTTAAAGAATATTATAAAGAGCATAGGCGAGACAATTCTTTTTTTTCAAAAAAAGCACGAAACGAAATTGAAATTTGTGATTCCTTAGTACAAACAATTCCTACGTTAAAAAACATCACGAGTCATCGTATAGAACATCCGTATATTAACTCTATGTATTCGGAATATTCTCCAATACAATATAATGACTCACTCCTTTTCTTTGGAGCCGTTCGTGCAGCTGACACCGTTCTGGCTGATACATCTTATATTTTTTCGAATTATTGGAATCAATTACTCAAAGCCGAAAAAAAGGATAGCACTTTTAACAATGTTTCTGAAATTAAAGAACTCCAAGAGCCGGGATATCATATAGGAAATCTCACATTTAATAAAGCCGGGGATATTGCTTTTTTTACCAAATGTAAAGGATATGATTGTAATATACACA
The DNA here is from genome assembly GCA_027858745.1 of Bacteroidales bacterium. GTDB lineage: Bacteria > Bacteroidota > Bacteroidia > Bacteroidales > UBA1715 > JAQICB01. Next base: position 7,725 of record JAQICB010000058.1, on the reverse strand, counting down.
AAGCTCGCTTTGACGCAGAAACACAATCTTTTTCTGATATTTCTGAATTACCCCGCATTATTAACAAGCCGGGTTCAAGTAGCACAACGCCACACCTTTCGATTTCCGGAGCAAATGAAATATTATTTTTTGCATCGGACAGAAAAGGCGGTTTTGGTGGATTTGATATTTGGTATTCTTTTATTAATGAAAATGGCAGTTTTGAACAAGCCAAAAATTGCGGAAAAAATATCAATACGCCAAGTAATGATATTACCCCATATTATGACATTCGCGATTCTTTACTGTATTTTAGTTCCGACTGGCATACTAGTTTAGGTGGTTACGATGTGTTCTATTCGAAAGCCGACTGGCGAAAAAATGAATGGTCGGAAGTTCAAAATCTTGGCAAGCCGGTTAACACCAGCTACAACGATTTATATTATAATTTTTCGCGAGATTCTATGTATGCATATTGGGTTTCGAACCGAACCGAATCGCAACGATTAATCGAAAAAGCATATGGAAATGATATTTATTATCACCCGCTTGTGCGTAAATCAATTACTCGTATTACCGATTTGGTTCCTATCTTTTTGTATTTTGACAATGACCATCCGGATCCGCATTCTCGCGACACGGTAACAGACAAAGAATATATTCAATTATATATTGATTATATGAATCGAAAACAAGAATATTTAATTGAATACACAAAACGGTCGTCTGCTGAACAATATGAATACGATGCTCAGAATATTGAAACATTCTTCAACGACCTTGAGGAAGAATTTACTCGATTGTTCTTATTTGCCGAATTACTTGAGGTTATTCTCGAAGATGGACAGGATATTGTAATAGTATTTAAAGGATATGCGAGTCCCGTTGGTAACACCGACTATAATGAAATGGTTGCGAAAAGACGTATTTCGTGTATTCAAAATTTCTTTTATGAATTTAATGACGGCGTACTCAATCAATATACTCAAAACGAACCGGGAACCGGCAAAGGTAGTCTCAAGTACGGACACGAACCAATTGGTGAAACAATTATGGACGACACATTTGTTACTGATGGTGATAAACAAGTAAGTGCCTTATCAGACCGGAAACAAAAATGGATGTCGGTATACAGTCCGTCGGCAGCATATCAACGTAAAATTGAGATTATTGCAGTTAATATTGAATATGAGGATGAATTATACGAAAATATTCAGCAAGAAATTGAAACACAGAAAAAACCGGTAGAAAAAACAGAAGATGACACTACCGATTCACAATATTCTGATGATTATTCATCTGAAGAAGTGGAAATGTATGATTACGAAGAGGATGCATATCAAGATGAAACCGAGACAGGAAAATCATTGAAAAATTCTGATGAAGAGGTAATACGAGTTAAATAATTACAATAATTTCATTGTACTATTTTGAAGGGGAATTATGAGACGAATCTATTTAGTAATAAGTTTTATTCTTGGTATTTGTTCATACGCATTTTCTCAACAGTATGCTAATGACTGGATAGATTATTCTCAAACATACTATCGAATACCGGTTATTCAGAACGGTGTTTACAAAATCACTCACACTGACTTAATTTCTCACGGTATTTCTATTGGTGACTTTGACCCGCGAAATATTCAAATTTTTCATAAGGGTGAATCTATTCCTGTTTTTGTGTACGGACAAAATGATGGCATTTTTAACTCGTCTGATTATATTGAGTTTTATGCCGAAAAAAACACCGGCTGGCTTGATACGGCAATATACAAAAATAGTATTCCTTTAAATGCTAATTATAGTCTGTACAATGATACCGCATCATATTTTTTATGTTTTGCAAATACCATATCGGCAGAACGATACGACACGACAAAAAACACCAACTTCTCGGGACTTACACCATTATCATATTGCCTGAAAACATCGCGTGCAAATTATACTAATGAATATAATTATGCGGATAAAAAATATGAAAATTCCACCTATATTCTTGATGGCGAGGGATGGGTTGATGATTATTTCACTATGGGTGCATCAACCGTTAAGGCATTATCTACTTCAAATTACACAGATGTCGGAATCCCATATGTATTGAAATTTGGCGTATGTGGTCATTCAGAAACCAGACATGATCTCATTGTTGAAACAAATAATTTTTTATTTGATACAATTTATTCCGATTATAATGCGGTGCATAAAACATTCGAAATAAGTGAAAATCTCTCTTCTACAACACAAATAACATTCAGAAGTTTATGGAGTTCGACGAAAACAGCAGATAAAAATTCGGTGGCATACGTAGAAATTACCTATCCACATGCATACAATTTTCAGGGTCGACAATCAATGAATTTCACTATTCCAAAAGTTTCGGGAACAAATGATATCTATATTGAAATAGTAAACTTTGATGGTGGTGCTGCTCCTATTCTTTTTTGCCCGAAACTCAACAAGCGATTTACGGCAAGCAAAGACGGTGTAAAATATAAATTCCGACTGCCAAACCCACTCAAAGAATGCGAATGTATTCTTATTAACCCAAATTCGTTCCGAACAGTTTATGACATTGTATCAACAAAAAGTAAAAACACAACAAATTCTAAATTTTTCGATTTAGCTGCCGGTGGATCAAATGAAGGAGACTATATCATTATCACTCACAAATCGCTCTGGAATCATGCGGTTACCTACAAAGATTATCGAGAAAACACGGGATTTTCTCCGGTTATGATAGATGTAGATGAACTCTACAACCAATTTGGATACGGTATACAAAAACACCCGTATGCTATTCATAACTTTCTAAAATATGCAACCGAACAATGGAACATTCATCCCGAATATGTGTTTATTATCGGAAAAGGTATGCATATGCCATTATTCCGAAAAAATACTGAAGTATATGAAAAAACATTAGTTCCTGCTATGGGTGTTCCTTCATCAGACCTACTGTTCACAACAGATTTACACGGACGCACCATGCATACAAATATTGCAATTGGCAGACTGTCGGCAAGTAATAGTGATGAGTTAAACGCATACCGAAACAAAGTTGAAGAACATGAATCGCAAAGCCCAGCAGTATGGATGAAAAATGTAATGCACTTTGGCGGTGGTGCTACCGCAGCAGAACAACGACTTTTCCGCATCTATTTATCTGCATACCAAAATATTATAGAAGACGAATTTTTTGGAGCACATGTAAGTACCTTTCTTAAAGAAAGCTCTGCTGTTTTTGAAAAAACCGAACCTGAAATAATTCGGGAATTAATGAACGAAGGCACCTCTATGTGTACTTTTTTTGGCCATGCTTCCGGTGCCGGATTTGACCAAAACATAGACCACCCATCGTTGTTTAACAATCGAGGGAAGTATCCTCTTATGTTGGCAAACTCCTGCTATTCCGGAGATATTTTTGCAAATAACGAATATAACATCAGTGAAATTTGGGTTCTTATTCCACAAAAAGGGGCAATTGGTTTTATTGCAAATGTCGACTTAGGAATTTCTTCATATCTTAATCTTTTTGCTCAAAGTTTTATTAGCAATACCGCACGGCATAACTATGGACAATCTATTGGTACGAGTATTGAACTTACACTCGCTGAACTGAGCAATAAATACATGCATTTAGACAAAGTAGCAAATACCTGTTTAAGTTACATATATCACGGCGACCCTGCCGTAAAAGTTCACTCCTTTGATTATCCCGATATTGAAATTAATGAAACATCGGCATTTTTCAATCCTTCCTTTCTTACAAGCGATCTTCAATTTATTGAAACCGGCATAATTATTACCAATAACGGAAAAGCTGTGTCGGACACATTCAATTTATCCTGCACGTTTACCGCAGCATCTTCAGGTAATAATTTTACTATTGACACCACTATTTCGGGAACATACTACAAAGATACTATTATGCTTCGCTTTCCAATAAATAAGTTCGAAGCAGGGGCATATACTGTCTATATAAATGCAGATACCGAAAATGCTATTCTCGAACTCAATGAGACAAACAACAGTGCAACTATAGACTTTTTTATCAGCTCACAAGAAGTGCTCCCGGTGTACCCACAGGAATATGCAATTATTCCAGAAGCTTCACCGGAATTTATTATGACGGCTGTTGATCCACTCAACCCTCCCGAATCGGTAATTGTTGAACTTGATACCACTCCTCTTTTTACAAGCTCGTTTCTTATTTCGGATACAATAAATACAATGGGAGACGCAATTTTACGGTGGTCTCCTGATATTACGTGTGAAGACTCTCAACAATATTTTTGGCGAGTTTCTGAAAAAAATGAGATTAAATGGAATGAAAGTTCATTTACGTACGAAACGGGTAAAACAGGCTGGGGACAAGTTCATGCACACCAATTTATTAAAAATGATTTAACCTATCTGGAATACTCCGAAGACGATAAAAAATACAGTTTCATTGAAACACCACACAGAGTATCATGTTACACAAGAGGAGCTGCCAGTACCGTAGATTTTTCATTATTCTATACTATTGACAATGTTATTATGGCAACGAGTGCTTTCCCATTGTATACACCAGCATTACATATTGTAATAATAGATTCTCTCACAGGCGAACCATGGCTCGCAAATAGAGGCAGCTACGGACAAATATATCCCTACCGGTTTGGTGTCGTAAAAAAATATTTCACATTTCCGACTGCAAGTACGTCAGGAAGAACCAATATTGCAAACTTTCTCCGAGATACTGTTCCTGAAGGGAATTATATTCTTGTATATACATATCAAACAGCATATTTTGAAAGTTGGGAAGAAAATATTAGAACCGCTTTTGAAGAATTAGGTGCAGCATTACCACGAAATCTTGATAATGATGTCCCATACATATTTTTTGCACAAAAGGGAAATATTACAACAGCAAAAGAAAAAGCAGGAAGTACATCTGCTGACGATATTCAATTAAGTGCAGAATTCCCGGGGAATTATTATAAGGGCGGTGTAAAATCAACAATTGTGGGGCCGTCCCATCATTTTGAATATGTCGTATGGGATGGAGAAAAATATGACGGGTCAGACAGCACAACACTCAGCATTTTCGGTATGCCGGAAAACGGACAGGAATTCACCATTGATAAATTGATTACACAAGACACCATATATGAACTCGATACACTCTTTGATTCATCACTCGTTCCATACATTACTTTATATAATTATCACGAAGACTTTATTGGTCGGACACCGCCATTACTCAATTATTGGAAAGTGTATTACGACCCGCTTGGGGAATTAGCAATTAGTCCGGAGCATACCTTTTCGTTTCACGCGGATACAATAGAGCAAGGCGAAGACATAGAGTTGATTATTGCTGCTCAAAATATTAGTTCGGCTAATATGGACAGTGTGCTTATGTATGTTGAAATTAAGAATGCGCAAAATCAATTAGTATATAGCGATTACCACCGATTAGCGTCTATCACAGCAAACAATTACGTCATTGATACAAGCAGTATCGATACCAAAAATTTTGCGGGCGACTATACCATTAAAATTGAATTCAACCCTGTAAATCCCGAAACGGGTATACACGACCAACCGGAAACTTACTATTTCAATAATTTTATTATTGTTCCTTTTTATGTGCAAACCGATAATCTGAACCCGATAATTGATGTTATTGTTGACGGCAGACATGTATTACAGGGAGATGTTATATCATCTCACCCAACAATTACCATTCATGCCTACGACGAAAATAATTATCTGTTTTTACAAGATACTGCATTATTTACGCTCTATGCCATAAACACAACAGAGCAAGACACTATTCCGTTTTATTTTGCAAACTCATCGGTGGTGCAATTTATTCCCGCAGACGAACGCTCACGACGAAGTACTATTATTGTAAACCCCACCTTTTTCGAAGACGGAGAATACACCTTACACATTCAGGTACGAGACGTGAGTAATAATTACGCCGGAAGCCAAGAATATATATTACACTTCACCATTAACCACGAAGCGCAAGTTTCGGTGCTCTATAATTACCCGAATCCGTGCAAAACATACACGACATTCCGCTTTGTATTGACGGGCACAAAAATTCCCAAACATGCATTTATAAACATTTATTCCGAAAACGGCACCTGTGTTTCGCGTATAGATTTATCACAAACAAACTTACACATTGGCACCAACACCATTTCGGTAAACTGGCAGGCTCAAGACATCCATGGTATCGCATTACCAAACGGCATTTATATGTACACCCTCTCGTTCGACGCAAAAGAAACCTACGAACATTACCCTAGTTCGAATGATGGTATTATTGACAAAAAATTCGGAAAACTAATTATTGCACGATAAAATTTCATATGACACTAATAATCAAGATACAACGATTGTGCATTTTAAACATAATAATGCTGACATAGCTTACTGTAATGCACAAAAGATTATTATAAATACAAACTTCAAATCCGGGTTTTGAATATAATCGAAAGTTATAAATTATTGTAAATGAATATCCCTAAAGCAAAGAAACAACAATTTATTATTTTTGCATTTTGTATATTATATGCTAGTATATATATAGTATTATTTGATTTTTTACGCTTTAATGAAACTGACACACCAAATTTTATTAATGCTGCAAAAATTTTATTTGGAGCTGAAGGAATTATTGATAATCAATCACGCATCACTAAACCTTTTGTATTATTACTTCCCGGGCTTTTACATACCTATTTAGAAATTCCTATTACCGGAACTATGCTTGTTCAAAACATTCTTTTTTTTATAGGCACAGGCATATATACGTCAAAATTACTTCAATTATGGAACTATTCTTTTTCTTATCAATTACTTGGGGCATTTATTCTATATACAATTCAACCTATTGCAGTATTTAGTTTTATCCTCATAAACGATATCGCAGGATATTTTTTCACCACTATAGCCTTATATTATTACTTTTATTCATTTTCAAAATCATTGGGGATTATTCAATATATAACTCTTGCAGGAATCTGTTTAGCAGGAATATTAAGCAAAGAAAGCAGTGCTTTAGCTATGGTAATAATTGCACTTCACACTATATTGTATAATAAAAAAAACATTATACATATAACTTATATGTTCGCAGGTATTATAGGTATCTATACTGCCATACAATTTTTCATATCACATACTTTTGGATATGTTAGCAGCATTCAAAATCTCGCTCAAAAACACACGGGACAAGAAGATTATGTGTTTAAAGTAGAACAGCTTATACACAGTTTTGATATTTACTGGTTATATATATTAGGTGGTATAATATATATATTTACAAACAAACAAAAATATATATTCTATGCATGGGCATCATTATGTGCTTTACCTTTTTTATTTTTATGGCCTTCCGTTCAAGATAGAACTATTGCAGTAGCTACACCAATTTTTATATGGGTTATTATACTTTTTTTACAAAAATCAAATACACATCAAAAACTATTACTTTTATGCGGCGGTATAGGAAACATAACATGTAGTTATCTGATTTACAAACACCAGGCACAAAGCTTATTACCCGTATTTTATAGTATATTCTTATTATTATTCTTATTATTGTACAGACAAAAATTACAAAATATTGGCTTAATAGACAAATGTTAGGCTGTTTTTCCTTAAATATTTCCAAGTGGACAAAAATTAGGCTGTTAATTTCAGGAGTTTTACACTTTCAAAAAAGCATCAATAAACTTCATTTTT
>JAQICB010000144.1 GCA_027858745.1 Bacteroidales bacterium | reverse complement strand
TCCCTCACATACAGATGCATACACATTCGGTTTTTTTTTATTATTCCGAATTGCAGACAAAAATTTTCAAGTTGGGTTAAACTCATATACAAAAACATATACCGCCCAAAATCACAAAGTATTGATAAAATAATAGATGTATTCTCGAAACAAACATCCAATCTGACTGTTGTTCAGGTTGGTGCTAATGATGGATTTAATAATGACCCTATTTGTAAATTCATTATACGGGACAATTGGCAAGGCGTACTCGTAGAACCTCAAAAATATACATACGAACGATATTTATATCCTCTACACAAACAAAACAAACGCATTTATACTATTAATGCAGCGGTGGGATACGAAAAGGGGAACATGCCACTCTACAAAATAAGTTTTTGTGACGACAGATGGGCTACAGGTTTAGCAACTTTCGACAAAGACAATCTCATAAAAATGGTAAGAGACGGAAGTATTGACCGACGTGCAAAAAAATATGGTATCCCCCTACCGGCAACACAAGAAGAATATATCACTACCGAAAATGTTGCGGTTATCAATCCGTCCACAATTATTTCAAAATACAATATTGAACATATTGACCTTTTAATGATAGACACCGAGGGGTTTGATTATCATATTCTCAACATGTTCTTAAGTGCTCAATTAATTCCTTCGTGTATTATTTTTGAGCATTTCCATTTTTCAGAAGAGGAAGCAGAACAAACCGCATCGTTACTTTCGAAACATCAATTTATATACAAAAAGTATAAAGGCAACGCAATTGCAATTCTCAATAAACCCGAATACTCCAACATTCATGCTCTGCTAAATCACGATTAACAAGCTAATTTCAACGTGATTTTTTAAAGTTCTGAATCTTATTCGAATGAGACTTATTGAAGAAATAAAAAGAAAAATCCGGTTATTTTCAATCTTTAATAATGAGCGGTTGAGCAAACAATCGTCGGAAGACGCTTTTGTAGAACTTTTGTAAATTCCAACTCATGCGACGAGCAAAACTTTTCTCTTTTGAAGAAATAGAAGAGCAGAGCAAACCATTGTGTGAGCCCTGTTCGATAAGAACCGGATGAGCCCAATACATTCTCACCACCCCTCTCTCCACGAGACGATTGTGCCACCAATCAACAACATGATTACATCGTTCTGTTTGAAGACTTTCAACAGCTTTTTGAGCTCCTAACAAATCTATCAAATAAGCTCCGGCACACCTTCCTCCATATGTAGGATACAAATACCTGCCCCGTTTCGCTGTTCGGTATGAAGGGTATTTCAGAGTTGTGTTTTCCAAAGAAATCATAAAACCGGGTTGAAGCGTTTGAGCTTCTGCCATTACCCGTGTAATTTTCGCATGAAAATCACCAATAAAAAAAGGATCATTTTCAAAAATAAGAGCATACTTATTTTTATTATCAACAATACGTTGGAGAGCAAAAATATGGTTTAATGTACATGAAACTGTACCTTTTCGAACGCGAGTCAACAAACTTTCTGTTACATACTTGTGAATATCTAAAGTATCAAAAACACTTACATCGCCATTCGTAACAAACTCAAAATCTATATTATGTTTCCCAAACAATCTTTGAATTCGTTCTTCCTGCAATTCATACCCTGTTTTGGCATGAATAACATACACCCCTTCAATTCCTAATTCTTGTAACATTTATAATTCTTTAATTAATTCACACATAATTTTTTGCACACGAGGTCCGGAAAGCTCAGCATTTTTCTGTACATCTGCATGGCTAGTTATCAGTCCTTGTTCAGCATCTTTACTTTCATTCGTAACCACAGACATGCCAAACACTTTAATGCCGGCATGATGTGCAACAATAACTTCGGGCACAGTAGACATACCCGTAACATCGGCTCCCAACAAACGAAACATCCGGTATTCTGCCGGCGTTTCCAAAGTAGGACCACTACTTCCAACATACACACCGACGTGCACCGGAATAGTATATTTTTCGGCAATTGCACGAGCTTTTCCAATCAACTCCTGATTATACGTTTCACTCATATCAGGAAAGCGTTCACCAAACTTATCAATATTTTTTCCTCGCAAAGGATGTTCAGGAAACGCATTAATATGATCGGTAATAATCATAAGATCTCCGGTTCGGTAATTCGGATTCAAACCACCACAAGCGTTCGATACAAATAAATATTCGAGTCCGAGTTTTTTCATCACACGCACCGGATACACAACTTCGTTCATGGAATATCCTTCGTAATAATGAAACCGACCTTGCATTACAAGTACCGAAACACCTGCTATAGTTCCACACAATAAATTTCCCGGATGTCCTTCAACGGTGGATTGTGAGAAATGAGGAATATCAGCATATGGAATTCGAACAATATTATCAATAACATCAGATAAAGAAGATAAACCACTTCCTAAAATAATACCAACACGTGGTGTATCTTTGATAAATAGTTGTATATACGCACAAGATTCATCCAATGCATGCATAAGAGAAATCTCTGAAAAATCTGTCATATTATTATTTTAATTCTGAATAGGTATAATGATCGGTATAAATAAAACTTTCATCGTCAGGTGCATATTTTATTTTCACCTGATTCACAAAATCTTCAGTTTGTTTGTACGAATACGTATATGTTCCCCCTGACTGCAAAGAATCATTAAGAAAATACGAATAGTCGGCAGTCATAATTAAATGTGTATTATACTCTCCATAAAAAGGTTGCATAAATCCTTGCAAACCATATTGATTTTCGTGATTGGAAAAAGTATATTCATATATTTCTTTTTCGGTAAATGGTTCCATGTCGCTTCCCGAAAAAGTTTTTTCATGCACCTCTTCCACGACATTACCATCTTGTACAACACACTCAATTGAAGCATCAATAGATTGTGAAACCGTTTCATATTCATCGGAATATATTGTTCCGGAAACAAGCGTATTAATGAGATAATTATCAGCATTGTACGTATAAGTATATTCAGCAATAATATATTCATCGTCGACTACCGAATCAATTTGAGATATAGCCAAACCTTCTTCATTCAAGCTTACATAATGTTTTTCGGTAACTCCATAATAATCGTATACGGTAACGAGAATAAGCTCAATATTAACGGTATCAACCTCAACTCTCTCAAGCAATTGGGAGTTTTGATTGCGTTTAACAATTCTGTTAAAACCATTATTATACTCAAAATAATAATATGAGTAGTTTGTTACGTTATTTGAAGAATCTTCAACTTTTTTGCAGGCGGTTATAACAAAAACAGCAAGCACAAGTAATACAACAATTTTTTTCATCATCAATTATTTTTAAAATTAATTATCAATCAATATTTTACAGAAACATAATCGATATTCAAAAAGTAAAATTACTACAAAAATTGCACAAACATTGTTTTTATCAAAAAAAAACCTAAACAAGAAACACAATCGAACTCAGGTTTTAACCAATATATCCCCACGTATATCGGTTTTTTTTGTATTTTTGTAAATCTATGAAACACAATTATTTTATAATACTGAGTTTTTTATTCCTCATACTATCATCATGTGAAAAGAAGACATCAGTTACATTTAAACGTGAAGTCGCATTAGCAGATTATTTTATAACACTGAATAGTGACTCCACATTTCGTCATATCTCAAGTCAAGAAGACAATATTCCATTTGATGAAACCGGTATGTTTTATCACCAAGATACCCTTTTGATTCTCGACTACACCTACGATAGGTACACACACAACAATATCACATTTCTCTTAGAAACCGACACATTTTTAATTGTCCGCCGCGATTCAGAAATTGTATTTTTGTTCCCTATAAAGACAAAACCACACTATCAGGACTCAGTTTATAGTTTCAAGGATATGAAAAAATCATTGTGTCATTTATATTCTCAGAAGAAATTGTCGGAAGAAATTCCGAATCTGTACAGCACAGACAGAGATGATTTTTTAGATTTTTTTAATGCAGATTGTATTTCAATTGAAACATATTGTAAGTAGTGTCTTGTCTATAAAGTGTGAGTATTTGTTTTATAAAGTTCTAGGCACGTGAAAAAGATAAATCACAGTATACAAATGTATTCGAGGATTTATATTTTGAACAGCAACGCAAAAATTGAACTTTAGAGACGAACACTAATTACAATTCCAATTCTCCGATTCCTTGACGTAGTATTTCATATTCTTGTTCCGAACAATCGACCACGGTTGAGGCTACATTATTTCCAAAACCACCATCAATAACCATATCAACAAGATTATCGTATTCTTCTTTCAGCAATTCGGGGTCGGTAGTATATTCAATAATATCATCTTCATTTTTTACCGATGTAGTAAGAATTGGATTTCCTAAGACCCGTACAATTTCGCGACAAATATTATTATCGGGAATACGAATACCAACCGTTTTCTTTTTAGATTTAAATAATTTAGGAACATTAGAATTTGCACGTAAAATAAAGGTGAAAGGTCCCGGAGTATTCCGCTTCATTATTTTATACGTCTGATTGTCAATATTTTTAGTAAAATCTGACAAATGACTTAAATCATAACAAATAAATGAAAAATTCGATTTTTCGAGACGAACTCCTTTAATGCGGGCAATTCGTTCGACTGCTTTTTGATTTGTAATATCACAACCTAAACCATATACAGTATCAGTTGGATAAATAATAACTCCGCCACGTTTTAAAAGCTCAACAACCTGACTAACAATACGTTCATTTGGATTCTCATTATATAATTTTACAAATTCTGCCATCTAATCTGCGTAAAAAATTTCACAAAAAAAGGGTAAGCTACTTACATCGCACCGCTACAACCGTCTACCCTTGCTTCGTTCCTGACCTGGGGGAGTTTGACAGGAGCTGGTCGTGTAAGACTTACCCTTCTGCAAAAATACATTATTTTTTACAGAATCCTAAAAACATTGATTATTTTCGAAAAAAAAAATCATTATTATTATTTTCTATTTCATTTGGCTTGTCAATACGAGCAAAAACACATACTTTTGTTATATAAAGAAAAAAAATGCAAATATCAGTAGTTATTCCGCTATTTAACGAAGAAGAATCTATTGTTGAACTCACAACATGGATTAAAAAAGTGTTGCACCTACACAATCTTAGTTATGAATTAATTTTGATTGACGATGGTAGTACTGACTCTTCGTGGACTATTATTCAAAAATTATGCACAGAAGATACTGACGTTAAAGGAATAAAATTTCAACGAAATTACGGAAAAGCTGCCGGTCTCCAAAAAGGATTTGAAGTTGTTCAAGGTGATGTTATCATTACCATGGATGCCGATTTGCAAGACAGTCCCGAAGAAATTCCGGAACTCTACAACATGATAACAGAGGGCGGATATGATTTGGTTTCGGGGTGGAAGAAAAAAAGACACGACCCGATTTTGACAAAAAATATTCCGAGCAAATTTTATAATTTAACGGTTAGGTGCATGAGCGGTATTAAATTGCATGATTTTAACTGTGGACTGAAAGCATACAAAAATAAAGTTGTGAAAAACATAGAAGTGTATGGTGACATGCACCGCTACATCCCTGTTCTTGCTCGATGGGCAGGTTTTAAAAAAATTGGAGAAAAGGTCGTGCATCATCAAGAACGGAAATACGGAAAAACAAAATTCGGCATAGAACGTTTTATTCGCGGACCTTTAGATTTATTATCGGTAATTTTTATTTCAAAATTCAGCAAACGTCCCATGCACCTTTTTGGTTCAATTGGTCTTGTTAGTTTCTCAATCGGTTTTATCATTCTTATATATTTGTCATATGCAAAAATTATTGAAGAACAATACAATATGACTCAGCGACCATTATTCTTTCTGGGAGTAATTTGTTTTATTTTCGGAACACAATTATTCCTTACCGGTTTTTTAGCTGAGCTTATTTCTCGTTCGTCATCTGAACGCAATACATATAATTGTGATGAAACAATAAATATATAAAAAAGTGAATATTATTTCAATCGGACCGGCATATCCTCTCCGTGGTGGCATAGCAGATTTCAACGAACGCTTTGCTCGGGAATTACTTTCTTTAGGACATTCGGTTTCTATTGTCAGCTATTCCCTTCAATATCCAAACATTTTGTTTCCGGGAAAAACACAATATGCCGAAAAAGAACAATCACACACAATTCCAATTCATCGTTTTATCAACTCAATTAATCCATTTTCGTGGATTCATACAGCACAATACATAAAAAAAGAAAAACCGGACATTGTGTTCATTCACTACTGGATGCCATTTTTTGCTCCGGCACTGGGCATGATTGCAAAGCATATTGGTAAAAAAACACGCAGTCATATAGTAGGAATTTGTCACAATTTTGTATCACACGAACCAAAACCGGGAGAAAAATTATTAAACTCATTTTTCATTCAACAATGCACCTCAGCTGTTGCTATGTCTCAAACTGTTGCTCAAGACATTCAGAATGCTGCTCCCAAGCTGAAAATTACGGTGACCCCTCACCCACTTTACGACAATTTCGGAAAAAAAATAGAAAAAGATGCTGCGTGCAAAACATTAGGATTAAATGCAAACACCTCATATATATTATTTTTCGGATTAATTCGTGCATATAAAGGACTCGATTTGCTATTAGAATCACTTGCCCAGATGCACTCAAAAAATGTAAAACTAATTATTGCCGGTGAATTCTACGATTCAGAACAAAAATATCATGATATTATTCAGCAGCATACTTTAGAAGAACAGGTAATTATTCATAACTCATTTATTCCTGAAAAAAATGTACGGCTCTATTTTTCGGCAGCAGATATTGTAGCTCAAACATATCATACTGCGACGCAAAGCGGTATAACACAAATTGCGTATCATTTTGAAAAACCAATGTTAGTCACAAATGTCGGCGGACTTTCAGAAATTGTTCCGCACAATAAAGTCGGATATGTGTGCGAAAAAGACCCAAAAGAAATTGCAGAAGCTTTAGATGATTTCTTTACCGAAAAAAAAGAAACTAAATTTATATCCAACATACAAGAACGAAAACATATGTTCAGTTGGGAATATTTTTGTAAAACAATATTTAATAATCTAAAAATATGACTCAAGACTTTACCATAAGAACATTAGGAAAATGTACTGTTGCCAGCCCGCTAATTCTTTCAAAAATTGAGGGAGACGGTATATTTGATTACATACGAGACGAAGAACGAATTTTGTACTCTACATCCTTACAAAAAGTTCAAAAAGACTTCGAAAACAATGATACCCCGCTCTCATTTGAACGCCCCGGTCCCAAAGAATTATTATATTTTGAACCGGCAAAAACAAAAGCAGCAATAGTTACCTGCGGCGGATTATGTCCGGGCCTCAACAATGTTATTCGCGGATTAGTAACCCAATTATGGAAACGCTACGGGGTAACCAAAATACTTGGTGTGCAGTACGGATATGCCGGTCTGAATCCGGAGAATCAATTACCCTTTATAGAGTTAAATCCGGATATTGTAGATGACATACACAAAACCGGTGGCTCAATGCTGGGCTCATCGCGAGGGGAACAACCGGCAAGCACCATAGTCGACACACTTGAGCGACACTATATTAATATTTTATTTTGTGTAGGAGGCGATGGCACCTTGAGAGGAGCTCATGCTATTCACGAAGAAATAGAAAAAAGAGGCTTAAAAATAAGTATTGTGGGGGTACCAAAAACAATAGATAATGATATAAACTTTATTGAAAAATCATTTGGATTTGAATCTGCATTTGCTGAAGCTCAAGAAATTATTCTCCATGCGCACAACGAGGCAAAAGGAGCACAAAATGGTGTTGCACTCATAAAACTAATGGGTAGAGATTCCGGATTTATAGCAGCAAACGCTGCTCTCGCCGTTCCTGATGTTAATTTTGTACTCATTCCCGAAATGGATTTTTGTTTAGATAATCCGACAACAAAAAATGGATTTTTGAATCACCTTGAAAATCGATTGCGCAAAAAGAAACATGCAGTAGTTGTGGTTGCAGAAGGTACGGGACAATATTTATTCAAAAATGAAAAAGAAATTAAAGATGCCTCCGGAAATACTATTCACAATGATATTGGTATATTTTTAAAAAATAAAATTAAAAATTATTTTTCTCAAAAAAACATGCAAATCAGTGTGAAATATATAGACCCAAGTTATATTATCAGAAGTATTCCGGCAAATGCAAATGATAGTAAATTTTGTGCTCAACTAACGCACAAAGCTGTTCATGCAGCAATGGCAGGACGAACCGACTTTTTAGTAGGGTATTGGAATTCATATTTCACCCTTGTGCCAATACCAACGGCAACGCAAAAACGAAAAAAAATCGACATAGAGGAAGAGTTTTGGTGGAATGTATTAGAGTCAACCGGTCAAGCTATGCATATGAAATAATGATAAGTAATTAATTAATAACTAATACTATACGACAATGAAAACGCGCTTCTTATTTTCGGTTTTGGCTTTTTGTATAAGTTCATATGTCGGTTACGCCCAATACACTGACTTACCTCAAAATCTTGAATGGACCGGGGGGGATATTGGTTCGGGAACAGCAACAACGCATGATATTGAATCCGGTTTCAATACTGCCCGAAGCGAAGAAAATTCCTTATTAGGTACAAATATACCGTCTATAACTTTTCTGGAAGATGCCATATGGACATCAATGTCTACAAATGCACAAGCTCTTTGGTTAATTAATCAAGAACGCATTGCCCGTGGACTCATTCCTTTTGAAGACACTGCTCAGGAAGTAATAACTGTTACTCAAAACTATGCAGATTTCTTGTTTCAAAATGACACAACGGGGCATTACGCTGACGGACTGAATCCTAAAATCCGATTAGAAACAAATGAAAAAATTGATACTTGCATGTATGCATATGCTGAAAATATTGGGTACAACTTTCATAGTGGCTATTCAACCCCACCAACCCACACACTTGAACGTATGATATTTTGGCTCATATACGAAGATTCAATTGCCAGTTGGGGACATCGTCGTGCATTTTTTACCGAATCATTTATTGACGACTCGGGCGAAAGCGGAAAAGAAGGTTTATTAGGCACCGGTTTTGTGCTTGGCACAAACTACTCATACAAAGGAACCACATATGATTACTCCGCACTCAGTGTCTTCAACATAGTAGACCCAAAATCAAATTGGGAATATCCTGAACCTATTATTATTGAGACTAAAATTAATACAGAAAACAACTCATTTCCTGAAATACGCGATAAAACTCTTTATGTGAACAGCACACAGGATATTTCCGAAATTTCTGTTTTTTCTCTCTGTGGAAGCATCTTAACTAGTGCAGAGAACACAAATACACTATCACTTCGGGAATTAAAAGCCGGAGTATATCTTATTAAGATAGGCTTTTCCAATCATTATGAGTACCACAAAATAGTTCTACAATAAATTACATTGAAACAATTATTACTTTTCATACACATCTTTGACACAACACCCTCTAAAAAAATATTTTCGAGGGTGGTTATTTTGTAAAAAAATTTCCATTTTTGAAAAAATCATTTTAATGTACTGACATGAAAAATAACAAAATCGATTTATTCTCAGGAAAACCCATCATTGAAAATGACGACAAGAAATATGCGGATATGATTGCTCATTTGAAGGGAGCATTTGGTAACGAATTCCCGAAAAAGAAAGATGAATCAGAAAGAATCAATCTCATCTTAAGTGCATGGAATATAGCATGTTTGGATCATTTGTTGCCGGAAGAAGGAAGAATGGATTTATTTGGACTAAGTGAGTACACTAAAAATGAAAAAACACTTCTAAAAAAAATAGTTGATTTAAAACATAAAGAATTTGCAGAATTTACCCGATTAATAAATGACTTCACATTAGAAAAAAAAGACGGGGGATTTGAACTTGCGGTAATTACCACAGATATAGAAGATTTTGTAAGGGATTTTGTGGAAAACGAAGACTTTGATGAAGACCTTGATGATTTACAATTTAATGAAGGTTTCATTAACAGAAATGCCATTGTATTGACCCCCCGAAAACCATTCTGGGAATGGGCTCGAACCTTTTCTCCTTATTATTCTGATTCAGAAGAAAGAAATAAGTCAAACATGTATCTTATTGATGAAGATGTTGATGATTGTGAAAAATGGTTACAAAAACAATTTGATACATTCTTTACAATTGAGTTAGAAGATTGGCACACTACCAAAAAAAATTGGCCAAAAAAACGTTCATACAAAATGTTTAAAGAATGGTTTACAATAAACTTTTCTAACATGGTTTACGATATGAAAAAAAGACCTGTTATAAAAGAGTGGTAACACACAAAAAAGATCTTACAGTTTTTATTTTACGTCCTTCTATATTGTATAAATCATACAGTAAGCAATTCTATTGCAAGAACTAAAGAAGGAAATGGTGAAAACTTTTTTTTATAAACATATTCCCAACAATAAACTGTTAACATTTATTTATTGATGCTCTCAATTTCTTGTGTATTTTTGTAAGACAAAAAGAGAATAATCTCATAGATATCTTCGCTCAAAAATTGATACATGGCAAAACAAGAAACAAATAGAACAAAACCAAAAAAACAAGTAAATTCCGAAACTGATTTCGGTAAAATGCCCCCACATTCAGTTGATTTAGAAGAAACGGTTCTTGGTCAGTTAATGTTGGAAGATGATGTGGTTGTGAGCATTATCGACACCATATTGCCACAGTCATTTTATGTTCGTAAACATCAACTTATTTACGAAGCGATTTTCAAATTAGGAAAAGATCAAGCGCCGGTAAATATTCAAACAGTTGTTGAGCAACTCAAAAAGAATGATACATTAGAAGAAGTAGGCGGAGCATTTTTTATTGCCCAACTCACACAAAAAATATCATCTGCCGCTCATATTGATCATCATGCGAAACTTATAGCTGAGAAATTCATACAACGTGAGCTTATTCGCGTTGCGTCCGAAATTCAAGAAAAAGCTTTTGATGCGACCCTCGATGTATCGGAATTAATTGACTTTTCAGAAAGTGAGGTTTTTAAAGTTGGTGAAGGTAACGTGAAAAAGGCTGCCGCACCTATTAGTCAACTCATGGACAAAGCTTTTGATTTAATTCATAAAGCTCAGGAAAATGAAAACAGTTACAGTGGAGAACCTACCGGATTTACAGATTTAGACAAAATTACCTCAGGATGGCAAAGCAACAATATGATTGTTCTTGCGGCTCGTCCGGCTATGGGTAAAACAGCACTTGTATTATCAATGCTCCGAAACATGGCGGTAGACTACAATTTACCGGTTGCCATGTTTTCTTTGGAGATGAATAGTGTGCAGCTAGTTAACCGTCTTATTGTAAGTGAAACAGCCATCACACACGATAAATTAAAAAACGGTAAATTATCAGAATCTGATTGGACAAATATTTACGAAAAAACTCAAAAACTATCGAATGCTCCTATTTACCTTGACGATACTCCGGCTCTTTCGGTTTTCGAATTTCGGGCAAAATGTCGCAGATTAGTTGATAAATATGGTGTTCGTTGTGTATTTATCGATTACCTGCAACTTATGACAACACAATCGGCTTCGAGTAGAGAGCAAGAGGTTAGTTTAATTTCACGCCAAATAAAAGCCGTTGCTATGGAGTTAGAAATTCCTGTCATCGCACTTTCTCAGCTTAACCGCTCCGTTGAAACACGAACCGGAAACAAACGACCACAACTATCGGATTTACGTGAATCGGGAGCAATTGAACAGGATGCCGATTTAGTGTTATTTATCCATCGACCTGAATATTACGGCATTACCGTTGACGAAGAGGGCAACTCTACTGTAGGTTTGGCT
The DNA here is from genome assembly GCA_027858745.1 of Bacteroidales bacterium. Taxonomy (GTDB): domain Bacteria; phylum Bacteroidota; class Bacteroidia; order Bacteroidales; family UBA1715; genus JAQICB01. Next base: position 43,018 of record JAQICB010000144.1, on the reverse strand, counting down.
GAAGTAATTATTGCAAAAAACCGGCATGGTGCCACGTCTACAGTTAATCTTGAATTTATTCCGGAGCAAACAAAATTCACCGATCGAAACTTCTTCAACCAACTTGAAGATTTACCCGATGAAAATTCTGACTTTGAATATAAAACTCAGGTTTTTAAATCGAAAATGAATGCAAATGATAATGTCTTCGAAAATATGGATCCAAATTCTTCGTTTAAACCAGATAAACCGGATTTTTAAAAAGAAACGAACATGATACACAAACTCTATTTACTCATTAGCTTATTCATTATCAGCCAAACAGGATTCGCGCTGGGAATTCTCGTTCCCATGGATTCGGAACAAAACAATCACCTGAAAGCATACGGTATCACATTTTGGGTATTACAAAACGACACTGATGCAAATTGGTTGTTGAACTACAGAGGCGGGAGTTTTTTATTCGATTATAACGAACGCATTAAGCAAGAATGTGACATCAGAGGTGTGAGTTACGAAATACTTCCTGAAGTTAAGGTACAAGCTATTCTTACCGAAATTTCCGGAAATGATGTAAATATGGATGTTGTAAAATTGGTGAAAGTACCCAAAATTGCGGTATATGCTCCAAAAGACAATCTCCCCTGGGACGATGCAGTAACACTTGCACTTACCTATGCAGAAATCCCCTACGATAACATTTACGACGCAGAAGTAATTGCCGGTGAACTCTCAAAATATGATTGGCTGCACTTACATCATGAAGATTTTACCGGGCAATACGGAAAATTCTACGCAAGCTACCGAAACGCTCCTTGGTACATCAATCAGGTAAAAGAAGAAGAAGCGAAAGCACACCGATTCGGCTTCCAAAAAGTATCGCAACTCAAACTACATGTTGCAAAAACAATTCAAGAATACATTCGAAACGGTGGTTTTTTATTTGCAATGTGTTCGGGAACCGACTCGTTCGACATTGCACTTGCTGCTCAAAACACTGACATTTGCCACGTAATGTTCGACGGCGACCCGCCTTCACCTAATGCTCAACAAGAATTAGATTACTCTCAAACATTGGCATTTACCGACTTTACACTTATCATGAATCCAAACGAATATGAATTTTCTAATATCGACGTTACCCAATTCAGAAAGGTGAAAGATGAAGAAGATTTTTTTACGCTTTTTGAATTTTCGGCTAAATGGGATCCCATTCCAACAATGCTGTGTCAAAATCACACATCTGTAGTGCGTGGTTTTATGGGACAATCAACAGCATACAATAAAGATTTAATAAAACCAACCGTAACAATTATGGGGGAAAACAAAGCTCATAATGAGGTTCGGTATATTCACGGCACATTCGGGAAAGGCACATGGGCTTTTTACGGCGGACATGACCCCGAAGACTACCGTCACTATGTTGGCGACCCAAAAACAAATTTAGATAATCATAAAAATTCTCCCGGTTATAGACTTATTTTAAATAATGTTCTTTTTCCTGCGGCTAAAAAGAAACCGCACAAAACATAATATATCCGCAGTTCTATCTAATTTTTTTTGTATATTGCAATATTATATAAACTTGTAAAAAAATAATCCGATGAAACACATACTAACTTTTGTTATTCTTTTTAGCAGCATCTTTGCATTCAGTCAAAATCTGCAACCGACTGACGACATGGCGTTGATTACCGTACACGTTAAAAACTTTAAAGGCATGCCATCGATTGGTGACAAAGTTGCATTTAAAAGTAAAGCGAGCGGAAAAGAATATACCGGCGTTTCGAAACCGGACGGAACATTCCAAATTTTGCTTCCCGAAGGCGACAGCTATACGGTATTGGTAATGGGATTTGAAATGGATAATACCAACAACATTTTCACGGTACCAAGCAATCCCGGACCAACAACCGGCACCTACACAATTACCTATGAATTGCCTAAAACCTATACGCTCAACAATTTGTATTTCGACACAGGAAAAGCTACAATACGTAAAGAATCATATGCATCTTTAAATGATTTAGCCGAACTGATGAAACGAAAAAGAACTATGGTTATTCAACTTGCGGGACATACCGACAATGTTGGTTCAGAAGTCTCTAACCAAAAATTATCGGAAGCTCGTGCAGAAAGTGTGAAACGCTATTTGGTTTCAAAAGGAGTACAAGCAATACGCGTAATTGCCGTAGGATACGGACAAACTCAACCTATCGCATCAAACAGCACTGCGGAGGGACGGCAACAAAACAGACGAACAGAAGTAAAAATTTTACACGAATAATTTTTTGTGAATTATCCTAAAAATATCGAATCCAAAATCGGATTTGACACAATACGAAATTTATTAGAACGCTCTTGCGTAAGTGAACTTGGCAAAACCCATATTTCAGATATGGGTTTTTCATGTGATTATACTACCATTTCCGAATCTTTACATGAATGTCATGAAATGATGGAAATACTAAGCGAACATGACTCGTTCCCGACTCCATCATTTTCTCATATTTCAACTCTATTGGAACACCTCAAAACTGAGGGAACATTCATTCAGCCCGAAGAATTATCAACACTTGCATCTTCATTACAAGAAATAAAACAGATACTCTCATTTTTTGGAAAACACCGAGAAACATTTCCATATATATATCGCCACGCTCAGGATATTTATATCCCGGAAACTATAATACCCACATGCACAGCAATACTTTCTCCGCAGGGTGGCATAAAAGATTCCGCAAGTTCGAAACTGCGAGACATTCGCTCGTCATTACTTTCGCTCAAAAAAAATCTGAACAAAACAATGCAACACATTCTTCGCAAAACTCTCTCCGAAGGATGGTGTGAATCGGGAACAGAGATTTCTATACGAAACAACCGTTTAGTAATTCCGGTTATCAGCACATACAAACGAAAACTAAGTGGAATTATTCACGACGAGTCAACAACAGGAAAGACCTCTTTTGTAGAACCTACAGAAGCTCTTTCAATACAAAATAATATTGCCAATGTGCAATTCGAAGAAAAAAGAGAGATTATTCATATTTTACAAGATGTTGCCACAGAAATCCGCCCGTATATTCACGATATTCAACATGCATACAAATTACTAGGCTTTATTGACGCAGTAACAGCCAAAGCAAAATTGGGCGAACAACTTTCGTGTATAATGCCACAACTTCACAAAGAACCAATAATCGACCTCTACGGTGCACGACATCCGGGATTGATTGTATCGCACGCACAAAGTGGCAAACCAGTCATTCCACTCCGAATACTCCTTGACGACTCACAGCATATCATCATGATATCAGGACCAAATGCCGGAGGGAAATCCGTGTGCATGAAAACAGTTATTTTACTCCAATACATGCTCCAATGCGGCTTACCTATACCCTGCGAATCACATAGTAAAATAGGCATATTTTCTCAAATTTTTGTTGATATTGGAGATGAACAATCTATAGAAAACGACTTAAGCACCTACAGTTCCCATTTGCATAATATGAAATTTTTTATTGACCACGCAAATGACACAACATTATGCTGTATTGATGAATTTGGAACTGGAACCGAACCTGCATTGGGAGGTGCTATTGCGGAAAGCGTTTTAGAAACATTCGTTTCACAACAGTTATATGGCGTAATAACAACACATTATACAAATCTCAAATTAGTTTCAAAAAATCATCCGACTGTTATAAACGGTGCAATGCTATTTGACTCCGAAAACATGAAACCCTTATACAAATTGCGTATGGGTAGTCCTGGGAGTTCATTTGCATTTGAAATAGCAGAAACAATTGGTATTCCCCAAATAATAATAGATGAAGCAAAACAGAAAATAGGCACCAAACATGTTGATTTTGAAAAAAATCTCAAAAAAATAGAAGAAGAAAAACAATATCTATTCCGCCAAAAAGAAAAACTCAAACAGCAACGAATAGAACTGCACAAAAAACAAGAAGATTATACACAAAAACTCGCAAAACTGTCTGAATCAAAAAACGATATTGTAAAAAAAGCACAAAAAGAACTCGAAGAAATTATTGCACATAGCAATAAAGATATTGAACGAACAATACGTAGTATTAAGGAACACAATGCGGATAAAGCACCAACTAAAGAACTCCGCACACAACTTCACGAACAGCAAAAAGAAACGCTCAATACCGTTTTGGGAAAAGCACGCAAAGTGCAAGCACACAAGCCGGCAGCAAAACAAGCACAAGCAGCCTCACTAAAAACGGGAGACTTTGTTACCATACAAGGACAAACAATGATTGGCGAAATTCTCGAAATGAGCAGCAAAAACGCATCAGTTTCTTTTGGTGGGATGATTTCGCACCTGCCCCTTTCAAAATTAGCACTCTCGAAAGAAAAACCTCAGACCAGAAAAAAAACCAGTCTGAACATTTCAGCTGACATTCAAAAACGTCATCGCGATTTTTCACCAAAAATTGACATTCGCGGCATTCGTGGCGACGATGCTTTGCATGCGGTTGAAAAATTCATTGAAACCGGATATACAATGAGAATCGGACGACTCGAAATATTGCACGGAAAAGGGTATGGTATTCTTCGCGAGCTTATTCGCAATTATCTCTCAGGGCTCAATTTTATTAGCCGTTTTGAAGATGCTCCCTTAGATATGGGGGGCGATGGAATTACTATTGTGTATTTAGACTAAAATAGTGTATTTTTACCATACAAAAAATAAATAAAAATATGAAGCATATAGAATTACCACCATCAAAATTATTTTTCACTATTGGTGAAGTTGCCGACATGTTTGAAGTTAACACCTCTTTAATCCGTTTTTGGGAAAAAGAATTTGCAATCATTAAACCAAAAAAAAATGCAAAGGGCAACCGCTTATTTACACCCGACGATATAAAAAACTTCCAAATAATTCATCATCTGGTGAAAGAGCAAGGACTTACCCTAAAAGGTGCACAAAAAAAACTTGCAGACAATAAAGAAGGCACCCTTAAATCGGTCGAAATAATTGAAAAACTGACCCGCATCAAAAGTAAACTTCAGAATATTCAGGAACATTTATAGGTAAGGCATAAGGCAAAAAATTCAAAGATTTTTTTCATTTTTTCACCAAGAACATCTCAGATATTAACTATTATTTAATAAGCTGAGTTCGACGTAATTTTTCGAGTTCAGATTGATACAAAAAAACATCTATTATATTGCATATTCAAATATATTTGCCTTTTAAATATAGAAGATGAAGGCAATACTGAAACGAACAAAAATGGGAGGCGTACGTGAATTATTTACGCTTGCCTTACCGATTGTAATTTCTCAATCGAGTGAAACTCTCATGGTGTTTACCGACAGAGTGTTCCTTTCCCGTTTAGGTGCCGACAATATGAATGCTGCAACAGCCGGGGGAATAACATCTTTTATGCTCATTACTTTCTTTTTCGGGCTTATTGGTTTTTCAACCGCGCTTATAGCACAATATTTCGGGTCAAAAAATTATGAAAATTGTCCGCGTGTCACGGTTCAGGCACTCGGGATTTCCACACTTGCATACCCAATTATTCTTGCATGTATTCCGCTGGTGTTTTGGTTCTTTTCATCAACTGTAGTATCAGAATCACAATTACTTTTACAAAAACAATATTTGAAGATTTTGGCATTTGGGTCAATTATTTCATTATTCCGCCATACCATAAGTTGTTATTTTTCAGGAGTAGGACGTACACAAATTGTCATGATTTCCGCATTGGTTACACTCAGCGTAAACGTGGTGGTAAACTATATACTTATATTCGGAAAATTAGGTTTCCCAGCTCTCGGCATAGAAGGAGCAGCATATGGCACACTATTTTCTGCACTCTGTGGCTTAGTCGTGTTACTCTACTATTTTTTCAGAAACGACAATGCAAAGCAGTTTATGGTACACAAAGCATTTCGCTTTCATGCACAGATTACCAAAACACTCTTTCGATACGGTTCTCCCGCCGGAGTAGAATTTTTTGGAAATCTTGTTGCATTTTCTATTCTTGTTTCCATTTTTCATTCATACAATGAAGTAACCGCAACCGCAGCTTCTATAATGTTTAACTGGGATATGGTAACCTTTGTTCCCCTTACCGGCATAGAAGTAGGCGTAACCAGTTTAGTCGGCAGATATATTGGGGCAAATAAGTATTATGTAGCCGAACGCTCCGCATATTCCGGTGTAAAATTAGGATTCTTTTTTTCCTTAGTCGTCGCTATTATGTTTGTTGCCATTCCCGGTATTCTTGTCGACGTGTTCCGTCCGATTGGAGAAGACCCTGTATTTGTGCAATCACGACCGATAGCAATGACTATGCTGCAACTCGCCGCAATTTATGTCTTAGCAGAATCAATATTAGTTGCATTTGTGGGAGCACTTCGCGGTGCCGGAGATACTATATGGACCATGTGGGCTTCAATGATTTTGCACTGGCTTTTTGTACCTGCATTATATCTTTCATTATTTGTATTTGATATAGGACCGGTTAATGCATGGGGTATTATAGTCGTGTTCTTTTTATGTTTTTCCTTTATGTTTTATTTCCGATTCAAAGGCGGAGCATGGAAACGCATTTCTGTGATTGAACGGGGGACATAATATGTGAGTTACAACAATAAAAATACACCCTGCAAATTACAAACCGGCAGCAGTTAAAATGTAACGAAAATGTAACATCAAGTTAATATATTACATCTACTCGAATTTAGGAGTAAAAAAAAAGCCGATAAATTAAATTTATCGGCTTTTATATATATTACAATTGTTATTTACTGTTTTTCACGAGCAGCATAATTTAATTTTAACGAATTAATTCTTCGTAATTCCATTTTCACATCAGAAATAATCCCCATTTTCGTGTCAGAGTCAGCTTTAAGCGAGACAGACATCAAAGGACGTTCGTTTGGATTACGAGCTTCACGCTCTTTTTGAATAAACTGAGGAATAGAAGAAACCTCCTCAATAGCATCATTTAATTGAATTACCGGTTGAGTTCCATAAATAGACTCATATTCTTTTGTTGGAGGAGCTACATAAATATTACTTACCAAAGATTTTTTCTCCAATTTTGTAATTTCAGTAGCCTGCGGTAACATAGGTTTTTTTACCATAAGAGAACTTTCACGCATGGTAGTAGAAACCATAAAAAAGAATAAAAGCATGAAAACAATATCCGGTAACGATGCTGTTGAAATAGGTGGTGGGGTCTTTTTCCCGTCTTTACGAATTTTTGCCATAATTATTAACCTCCAATATTTTTTGGTTCAGCTTCAGAAATCTTTTGAGGAATAAGTTCCTTAATAGCATTATACTCATCCTCATTAAGATCATCGAATTTTTTATTAAAAAACTTACGAGCATATGTATCACGTACAATATTGTATGCAGCGACCACCTCATTTTGCACTTCAATATAATTATCATACGAAGATCCTCTATCATTTTGAATACTCACAATAGCTTTTGTTACACGCTGTTGTCCTCCTCCAAGCATGGAAATATCTTGAGTTTCATAACCAGGATAAGTATTATCTTCAGAATTATTATTCATGTGCATTAAAAAATCAACACATCGCTCACGTAATTCATTAATATGAGCCGGTTTTTTTTCTATCATTAAATTGTCATTTTTATTAAGAAAAACAACAAATAAATTCTTCTCAATAACCTTAATTTCTTCTTGTTCTTCAGGCGGAACATAGGGAGGTAACGTTCGAGACAAACCCTTATCCGTTTCCATAGTCGTAGCTACCAAGAAGAATATCAACAGCATAAAAGCTATATCGGCCATTGACGATGAATTTATTTCAGGAACTAATCTTCGAGCCATAATACATACATTAAAATGATATTATAAAAAATATCAATTATTTACGATTTTTTACAATTTTTGAAACACCGGATGCAAGTATACCAAGTACCGCAACAGATAATAATATATATAACATGTACAGTGTTGTTTCAACCCATTTTGCTTCAGTCTGTGAAATCACCCCATCATATCCAATAATATTTGGAATAGTATCAGATGCTAACACATATGAAATCAACACCGCTATTCCGAGACCAACAATGGCAAACAAAACACCTTTGATTTTTTTAGGATTAACAACGAGATTATATCCCGCAAACAATAAAGTTAAAATCCCAGCAATAAAAACAAATACAATAGCAAATGTCATAAAATTACCTGCATACGAAAGACATTCTTGCGAACAATCGGTAGTAACACCTTCGTTACTCAATCCCATAGCGGCATTCATTTGTTCTATTTGTTCTTGCTCTTCTTGTATTTCAGCATACGGACGAGCACATTCATCGGCAGCTTTTAAATAAACCTCACCAGATTCAGTAACACCTTCGCATTTTGGAAGAGAGCATCCCAAACAATCTTTAGATGATGCATACCCTATGTATACAAAGATACCGAGAGCTGCAATAGCAAATAAAGAAATTGAAACTATTTTAAAAATTCTATTAAAATCCATTATGATTATTTTTTTGCGTTATACTTAACAACAATATCAACAAGAGAAATTGAAGCATCTTCCATATCAGAAGTTAAACTATCAACTTTTGACAGTAAATAATTATAAAATACTTGAAGAATCATTGCTACAATAAGACCGGTAACTGTTGTAATAAGTGCTATTTTAATACCTCCTGCCACAAGGTTTGGCGAAATATCACCGGCAATAGCGATAGAGTCAAATGCGTCAATCATACCAATTACTGTACCCATGAAACCTAACATAGGAGCAAGTGCAATAAATAATGACAACCATGTAAGCCCTTTTTCGAGTAATCCCATTTGCACACTACCATATGATACAACTGATTTTTCAACCACGTCTACACCTTCGTCTACACGACTAATACCTTGATAAAAGATACTTGCAACCGGACCGGGAGTATTACGACATACTTCTAAAGCTGCTTCTTTACCACCATTTTCAAGTGCTTCTTCAACTTTACCCAATAATTTTTCAGTATTAGTTGTTGCAAGGTTTAAGTAGATAATACGTTCAATTGCGATTGCCAATCCAAAAATAAGACAGATAACAACAATAGCCATAAATCCGGCACCACCTTCAATAAACTTTTCTTTAATTACTTGATGTAATCCTTTCTCTACAACAACTTCTTCAGAATCATCAACAACTTCAACTTCAGTTTGAAGTGTATCAGCTTGTGCAAGCGCATCTTCCTGCGTCACACTATCACCTACCGCCGCAGTATCGGCCTGACCTTCTGTTGGTTGAGAAAAAAGGTTCATTGAAAAACATCCAACAACCATTAAAACTGCAAATAACTTTTTCATAACAATGCTATTAAATTAAAATTCGATTTACTATATTATTTATTATTACTACAATACTACTTTGTGCGGAGAGAGAGGGATTCGAACCCTCGATACCGTTTCACACAGTATACACACTTTCCAGGCGTGCGCCTTCAACCACTCGGCCACCTCTCCCTTCCGATGTCAAAAATAAATAAAAATACTGGATGAGAAAATTTTGAACAGAAAAATTTGCATTAAATTTGAATTTTATTTCATTTTATCTCTTTTTCTCTATGAATTCGTACTTACAAAACTTTTTTTCTCGTTCTGCGACAGACATTAAAACAATAAAACATGATATTGCTCGTATTCGCAAAAAACCACCAAAAAATCTTGACACAAAACTACACATTTTACATGATTATTACTCTGAAAAAATAGATTGTCTGGATTGTGCTCAGTGCTGTAAATCTATTAGCCCGGCAGTATCATATTCAGATATTGAGCGACTAGCAAAACATCTTAAAACAAAACCTTCGCATATAATTGATGCATATTTCACACTCGATTCTGATAATGATTATGTATTTACCTCTCAGCCTTGCTCTTTTTTGATGGATGACAATTATTGCAGCGTCTACACGTCACGCCCCAGAGCATGCAAAGAATATCCACATACAGACAGACGTCGGGCATATCAGATATTACTGATTCATGCGAAAAATATTGACGTGTGTCCGATTGTTTATCAGGTGTTCAAAAACCTTCAACTTTAAAATACTTATCCTGTCGCTTTTATTTTATCGACAAAGTCTGAAAAGGGAATACCCGGACATAAAAACTCATATGCTTTTTCATAGGTTGAACAGTAAAATGATTGTTCGGGAGTATGAGTGGAAATAAGGTGTGCAAATGCAGTTGTTTTCGGACCGTCTACTAAAAACACGCTACGAATGTGATTATTTAGTTGCACATTAGTTGAATATTCTTTTGCTAAATCTTCTAAATCTTTTTCATTAAAAATTAGATTACAGTCAAAAAAGACCATAACTAAAAAATGTATGTTGCTATAATCTTTATCTTCTTTGTATGCTTTGTTTATTCGCACAATTTCATCTATGTGTAAATCTCCTGTTTTGAATGTTACAACGGCAAATTTATCTTTAGGGTACATTTTATAGATACTCATATTCATCTCCTCCTTTTTTTTTGCAAATATATTTATTTTAATAAAATGAAACAACTAATTGTTCATTATATAAATATAATGACTTATAATCACTTGGAAATGTATATTTTTGAATATAAATAATTATTGTTCCTAAACTATGCTTAACACAAAAAATGTATTTATTTGGTCTCTACTTATAAGTATACACATATCCTGCAAACAAACGGTAGAAACAACATATTTTCCGTTTTTCCTCCATGAAGCGTGCATGATTGTTAACTACGAACAAGATAATACGACTGAAGGCACCTACTTTCGAATTCACGAAAGTAACATCGCTGATTCAATCATAACAGTAGTATTACCTCCGAATTTTTATATTACCCCATCAATCTCTTCTCAATGGTATATTGGTTGGGGAACAGAAAAACCTCTTTATGATGCTGGTGTAGAAAACCTTCGTGAAATAAAATCCATTGAAAACAACCGAATAATTCTTGGAAAATTATTACGTGGTAACGGATTCCCGAAAACTGCCCAAAGGGTAGTTTTTTGGAATAAACACCCATCTGGATACACGAAACATTCGATTGCTCCCATTATTTCACCCGACATTTGGCCGGAATTTGCAGGAAACAGCATACATTTTTCTTCTATTGCATATGATAGTTTATTACAAAAATGGATACTTATAGCAAATGAATGTGATACGAATAGAATACAAATATATGCTGCAATGTCTGATAATTTAATTGATTGGGAAGCAGCCAATAATGGTAACCCGATTTTACAAGCATCCGATTTTAAAAATGTTTGGTGGGCTGGCAGAGATAAATCAAACAAACATGCTCAAACTCCATTTACAAGTGATGTTGTAAGATATAATAATAAGTGGTATTTATTTTTAGATGGGTATGATAGTCTTGGAAACCGTCATATCGGATATGCTGTTTCGGACCAATCTTTACTCGATCCATGGAAAATACAGAAAAATCCTGTTGTTTCTCCGGGTGTCTCCGGCACGTGGAACGAAAAGGCGTGTTTTTATGCAAAAATAAGCCCTTATAAATCAGGGTATCTAATGGTGTACGACGGACAAAACTCAAAATCTGAAGAATCAATTGGAATAGCAAGCTCAGAAGATTTAGTAACATGGGAACAATCGCCACACAATCCTATTTCAATACACACAAGCGGATGGCGAAGCTCCCCGAAAACCACAGAACCATGTTATATTAAAATATCTCACGATACCATATACATAATACTCGCCGGTGCAAAAAAATTTAAAATGGGTCCGTGGCATCATTATATAACACGACGAATGTATTTAGATAAATCGGGGAATGTTGATGATACCCAGTTAGGCGGATTTATTTCAACTGATGGTGGCATAACATTTACCCCACATAAAAACAATCCGATATTCACAAACGATTATGGAAACGTGTATGAAAACGAACATCTTGGGGCAAACTTTGAGTATATTCAAACAGATAGCATTGATTATATTTTTTATCAAGCAAAAACCACTTACACCGGCACACATTATAATATAATGCTTCGAACTAAGAGAAAGAACTAAGAATGCAATCTCTCATACACCATTCGTTTAAAAGACTCAACATCGTGTTTTGACGGAATATACGAACGAAGCGTGTAACCTGTTTTTTTCTGAAAATAAATAACTTTCACTATTGCTGTTGCACTATACGAAAAAGTAGCTGTTATAGCAGCTCCAATATATCCATAATGGGGAATTAACATATACGCACCGGTAAGAGTAACCGCAAACCCTACTATACTGGCAATACTATTAATATGCTGTTTGCCTATTCCCGAAAACAAACTGCTAATCATAAATGATGCACTAAAAAACAATATTCCCGGTGCGATGTACCATAAAATAGTTTTGACTGCAAAAAATTCTTTACCAAAAATAAATACGAACAAATCTGCCGGTAAAATCAATACAAGCCCAATGGCAAAAAACGTAAGAATAGTTGAGATTTTAATAAAAACAAGGGTTGATAAACTATTTGCCTGAAAATCTTCGGTATTAGAAACACGTGCAAAGTGAACCATGCTAATACTGCGAGAAATTAACCAAATTGACTCAGCAATAGAAACCGCTATAGAATACACTCCCACCTCTTTTTCGCTGGCATACAATGCTAAAATGTAATAACTAAAACGAAAACTTAAAACTTGTGCAAACACATCTAGTTGGTTAAAAAAACCATATCGCAATAGTTTTCGTCCTCCTTCCAACAAATTGCTCCAGGTAAGTTGAGAAAAATCAAATAAAACATGTTTGTGTGAAATAATTAATGCACACACATAGGAAACAACATAGGCTATATATAAGGAGTAAATATATGATTGAACCGACACAATGTTCAGTAAAAAAACTGCAATACTCAAGGTGATTATTTGAATGCCTATTTGAATTATCACCAAAATATTGGCAAGAATTATTTTCTCCCGGGCAACGAGTACACTCACATGAAAATTGGAAAGACTCAACAAGGCTGTTAAAATAGTAATATGCCCGGCAACCCCCTGAGGAAGAGCCGTAATTAATGGGGAAACCACATAAAAAAACACACTCATTGCAATAATCCAGACATACGAAGCCACACATAATTGTGTATATGCAAGCCGGGGAATCAAATACACAATAGCTCCCGAACCAACCAAACACATTATAATATGCAATAAAGAAATTGTTGTTAATATCAACCCCTGCTGACCTTTCACTTCTGCTCCTAAATAACGGGAAATAATAACTGCAACAAGAAGCGTTATGACAGCATACAGTATTCGCACAAAAAATGTATTTGTAATATTTTTAATCATTTCACAGTCATTAGTTCATAAACATGCTCTATCTGTGCTCCAACCGTCTCATAACTAAAATGCTCTACTGCATATGAATGGAGAGCATTCGCATCATACAAAGCAGCTTGCACATTCATGTGGTCAATAGCAACTTGCAATTCTGTTTCGTTTCCGGACTCAACAAGAATTCCATTTTCCGATGAAATATGTTCGGAAATACCGCCCACATCAGAACTCACAACAGGTATTCCACTTGCAAGCGCTTCAACAATAACACAGGGGAAATTCTCATAATTACTAAAAAGAAGTAAATACGAAGCCTCACGAAGAACCTGAGCTAAATCATGGCGGTTTTTATACCCCAAGAATTCAACCTTGGTTTGAATACCCAATTCTTCCACATACTCTTTCACATATAAAGGGGGATTTTCAGATACTATTTGCAGCACAAGTTGAGAATTTGTTTCACACACTTTTTTGAACACACGTACCATTCCGGAAATATTTTTATGTTCATCTTTTAAATGTGAAATATGTATTATGCGAATTTTTGCATAATCTTTGGTCTGTGAAGGGTGAAAAAGTGACGTATCAACTACATTTTGTACAACTGTATATTGACCTCGCACCCCATAATTTTGAAGAGCTTTTTGCAAATCCTCACTCACAGGCATAACACTGGAATTATATCGCGAAAAAAATTGAATATACCATTTTTTTAATCTCCCAATAGGTTTAGGTGCTGTGGGCAAATAACCGGTCCAGTGCTCGGTAATACAGTATGGAATTCCATAAAAAAGTTTACACAAAAATGCAATAATAACAAGAGGAAACATAACATGAAGGTGCACAATGTCAGGTTTTCCTTGTTTTTTCACATATGAACGAAAAGCTTGCCGATAGAGCAATAAAAAGTAAATTGGTTTCAAAAACTTCAACAGAAACGGTAGTCGAAAATAATAAATATATTCGGACAATGATTGGGACGTGTTGGAGAGAATTTCTTTTCGTTGCGACATCTGTGTATCATAGGCAACATGGAGCACCGCAGCTTTACAAAATAATGAAACAGCCTCACCGTGACGAACAACAAAATCGCCATTTGTCGGATTGATACGTGTTGGATACCACGATGAAAAAAACAATACATGTTTCGATTTTTTCGAACTATTTTGCATGTTTTGAAAAACTTAATTGCATAAACAACAAAACCGTAAGATACACAAAAAAAGCGAGATGCAGAGCTCCGGTAATATAATGAATGATTAATTCATAATCTCTATTTAATATGATGAGCACAAAAACGCCATACACAATTGCCATTCCAAGTGAAATGTACAAAGTTGCGTTATGCTTCAACAATAAACTTGCAAGAATAATATAAGGATAAAAATATAACAAATACCGCTCATGCGTACCGGTTAGCAAAACATTAAATGCAAGATTGAACAATGCAAAAAAGCAAAGCAAACAGGCAAACATATGTGTTTTTGAAAAGTGTACTTTATGCACAAAAAGTTTATATGTAGTAAAGGCAGCTATACTTATACTATATACAGCAAACAATACAAAACCTCCTGTTTTAGGAGTCACATTCTGCCAAAAAGCTTGCCTTGCATCAACAAAATCAGAGCCAAGTGACATCCAGATGTTAAAACCATTTGCAGAAATTTCGTGTAAATGCCGTTCCGAACCATACACATCGAGAATTCGATGCAAATGAGAGATAAAATGTGCATCAAATTCAAAAAGAGCGTCAACACACAAAACGGACACAAATAAACCTACAAACAAAGACAAAAAAGCCACTATTTTTTGTTTCACACTATCGTCACGAATGAGTATAACTATTGATACCACAACCGACAATGCCGCAAAAGGAAACACCAACAATTGCTTTGTCATAAGCATACAACTAGCGAACACGCCAGCAATAATACAGTATAGATAATATTTTAATGTTATTTTTTTATAGGTAAAAATTAAATACACCATAAAAAAAGCAGCAAGAACAAACAATTGACCAATATTATCTATTTGCCCCCACAATGACGTTCCCGCCCATGAAGATGGAACTATACCGAGAAGTCCGGCCCACAACAAAGGATTCTTAACAGATAGAGCTCTGAGTAAATAATAAAACACAATGATTATTGCCACATCGTAGAGAGCAAGATAGAGCCGAAAAAAAACAGGATCACCACCTACAATTTTAATTGGAATTGTTGACAGCATCAGTCCAAGAGCGGGATATTCGCAGCGGCATGTTGTAAGATATACATCAAAAATTGAAGCACTAAAGTTTGCCCAACTTTTCATGACAGAAAAATCGTACTTATTGTACAAATCGGGATACAAAATAATAAGTATAAATGGCAACACAATTCCTGTTGCAAAGACAAGAGTATGGATTATTTTTTTTGACATATAACTATTCTTTTGATACCACTTTATACAAGATGTCTCCTCTCCTCACCAATTCGGGCATTTTTATAGAGCATACCTCCCCTTTTTTGGTAGTCTCAACCGCTTGTAATTCCACACGTATTTCCGGCACGGTCATTTCTACCACACCGGTTGTCTTTCCTATTATATATATAGTATCATCAACCGACAGTTCACCGGATTGCATTGTGAATTCGGCAACATCAAGCTTCGTAAAAAAATTGGTACATATGCCCAACTTCATTTTGTAAGTGGTAGAGCTGCTCCCATACTGTTTGCTCCATTCACCTAAACGCTGACCAAGATAATACCCGTTCCAAAAACCTCTATTAAAAACTTTGGAAAGTTTTTCTCGCCATTCGGCAATTTTTTCTTCGGTATAGTCATTATTACCATATGACTCAACAGCTTCTCTATAGCATTGTGTAACGATTTTAACATACTCGGGAGATCGAGCTCTGCCTTCAATTTTAAAAATAGACACCCCGGCATCTAATAATTCATCAACAAAACCGATAGTACACAAATCTTTAGGAGACATTATGTACTCGTTATCAACCTCCAATTCATCACCACTTTCTTTTTCGGTTACAATATACCCTTTTCTGCATGTTTGCATACAGGCACCACGATTTGCCGAAGCATTTTGTTCGTGCAAACTCAAATAACATTTTCCCGAAATAGACATACACAAAGCACCGTGCACAAACATTTCCAGCTGCACAGGCTTGCCCGAAGGTCCGGTAATATTTTCTTGTACAATTGCATCGTAAATAGCTTTTACCTGATTCAAATGTAATTCACGAGCCAACACCATAACATCGGCAAATTGTGCGTAAAACCGTACTGCTTCAATATTAGAAATATTTAACTGCGTCGAAATATGCACTTCCACCCCATATTTTCGAGCAACTTGAATTGCTGCAATATCTGAAACAATTACCGCCGAAACATCATGTTCTTTTACCGCACGCATAAGCGTATGCAATATCTCCAAATCGGAATCATACAACAGAGTATTGACCGTAACATAGGTTTTTACCGAATGTTTACGACAGATAGAAACGATTTCAGATAAATCACTGAGCGTAAAATTCTGAGACGAACGTGCACGCATATTCAACATTTCGAGACCGAAATATACCGAACTTGCACCTGCATTAATTGCAGCAGCAAGAGATTCACACGAACCAACAGGCGACATTATTTCAACATGCGCAGTATTCATTATACAATACCTTCTTTTATTAAATCATGTAAATGTATCATTCCCAAATATGTTTCACCTTCGGCAACAACCATTTGCGTAATATTATTTTCTTCCATACTATTAAAAGCTTCAATTGCTAATTCATCGGAACCAATGCATTTTGGATTTTTTGTCATAATATCTGCCGCCCTCAAATTTGAAACATCAGAAGTTTTTTCGAGCATACGACGTAAGTCACCATCAGTTATTACGCCCAATAGGGTTTGTGTGTCAGAAATAACAGCCGTTGCCCCCAAACGTTTTGAAGAAATTTCCATAATAACCTCAGAAATTGATTGATTTGGTAAAACCTGAGGTTTTTTAGATTCATCCATTAAATCAGACACATGAAGATACATTCGTTTCCCCAATGAGCCACCCGGATGAAATTTTGCAAAATCTTCGGGCGAAAATTTCCGTTGCTGCAACAAAGCCATTGCCAGCGCATCACCCAAAACTAACTGAGCTGTAGTACTGGTGGTTGGCGCAAGATTATACGGACACGCCTCACGTTCGACATACGAGTGAATTATATAATCAGAATGCTGAGCCAAATATGAATCTTTCTCGGAAACCATAGCAATTAAGACATTGCCACCTCGCTTGAGCAATGGCACCAGAACTTTTATTTCGGCGGTATTGCCACTTCGAGACAAACACAAAACAATATCATCAGTCTGTATCATTCCCAAATCGCCATGAATTGCCTCTGTAGCGTGCATAAAAACAGCAGGCGTTCCGGTAGAATTTAATGTTGCAACAATTTTCGTTGCAATGTGAGCACTTTTGCCTATTCCGGTGACGACAATCCGCCCCTTCGATTGCAAAATAAGATTAACGATTTTCGCAAAACTATCATCAATATAATCGACTAATAATGAGATAGATTCAGCCTCGGAAAGGATAGTTTTCTTTGCATTTGAAATTATATCAACAAAATCTTTCAAAATAATGTTTTTTATTGTTTTTATTATAAAAAATTATCTGTAAATTTATTTTTACAAAAGTATTTATTATTCTTTGTTTTTGAATATAAAAATCATCAATTTTATAGCAAAAGATAAAGTATCAATTTTAACAAACAAAAAAATCAATGTCAGCTTACACAGAGGAAGATTTATTAGTACATTTAAAACAAAACTTCGGATTTGATTCATTTAAAGGAAATCAAAAAGATGTTATTTTAAACTTGCTTGCAGGGAACGACACATTTGTGTTAATGCCTACAGGAGGCGGAAAATCTTTATGTTATCAATTACCCTCATTTATACTTGAAGGAACGGCTATTATTATTTCACCGCTCATTGCCCTCATGAAAAACCAAGTTGATGCAATGCGTGGATTTAGTACAGATAACAGTATTGCACATTTTTTAAATTCATCACTCAACAAAAGTGAAATAACTCAAGTTAAAGAAGATGTGCGGAGCGGACGAACAAGAATGTTGTATGTAGCACCGGAATCATTAACAAAAGAAGAAAATATTGCTTTTTTCAAATCAATTACCATTTCGTTTTTTGCAATTGATGAGGCTCATTGTATTTCGGAATGGGGACATGATTTCAGACCGGAATACAGACGCATAAAACCAATTGTGGAATCGATAGGAAGAGCACCTATTATTGCTCTTACAGCAACAGCAACTCCAAAAGTTCAGCACGATATTCAAAAAAATTTGGGTATGCTTGATGCCATTGTATACAAATCATCATTCCGCCGTCCGAATTTATATTATGAGGTACGACCGAAAGTAAATGCACAAAAACAAATCATTCGCTTTATTAGGGAAAATTCAGGAAAATCTGGAATTATATATTGTTTGAGCCGGAAAAAAGTAGAGGAATTGGCTGAAGTTCTTTCTGTTAACGGCATTAAAGCCTTACCATACCATGCCGGTTTAGATGCACACACACGTTCACAGAATCAAGATATGTTTTTGATGGAAGAGGTAGATGTGATAGTGGCAACCATAGCCTTTGGTATGGGTATAGACAAACCGGATGTTCGCTTTGTTATTCACTACAATATTCCTAAAAGTCTTGAAGGGTATTACCAAGAAACCGGTCGTGCCGGAAGAGACGGAGGAGAAGGGAAATGTATTGTTTTTTATTCGTACAAAGATATTTCTAAGTTAGAGAAATTTATGCAAGGTAAACCGATAGCGGAACAAGAAATCGGGAAACAATTACTTTTGGAAACATCATCATATGCAGAATCGAGCATCTGTCGTGTTCGGCAATTATTACACTATTTTGGAGAAATTTTGACAAAAGACTGCGGAAACTGTGATAACTGCTTAAATCCGAAAGCTCAATTTGAAGGAAAGGATTTGATTGTTCTTGCTCTTAAAGTTATTTTGGAAGTTCGAGAACGGTTTAAAGCCGGACATGTATCGCAAGTTTTGTTTGGAAAAGCAAGTTCTGAAATTAAAACATATCAGCACGATAAAATAGAATTGTTTGGCTGTGGTAAAGATCATGAGCCCAAAACATGGAACGCAATTCTTCGCCAAATGTTAATTGCCAGACTTATTGACAAAGAAATTGAAAATTATGGTCTTCTTAAATTAACTGAAAAAGGACATGATTTTTTAAAACAGCCGTATTCATTCCTTATTACGCAAGACCATGATTTCGAAGATGATGATGTGGAGTTGCAAAGTGGACAAGGAACCAGCTCCATGGATCCGGTCCTTATTTCGCAATTAAAAGAGCTTCGTAAAAAAATTGCCCTCAAGCATTCTGTTCCTCCTTTTGTGGTATTTCAAGATACATCTATCGAAGATATGGCGGTGCAATACCCGACACAATTGGAAGAACTCACTCATATTATTGGCGTGGGAAAAGGCAAAGCACAAAAATACGGTCAAGAATTTGTCGATTTAATTGCAAAATATGTTACCGATAATAATATTGAACGCCCACAAGATATGGTCGTTAAATCGGTTGCAAAAAAATCAATCAATAAAGTTCAAATCATTCAAAGTATCGACCGTAAACTTTCTCTTGACACACTTGCGGAATCAAAAAATATATCACTCATTGATTTACTCAAAGAAATTGACCGAATTGTAAATTCCGGTACCCGAATAAATATCGATTATCACATTAACTCCGTAATGGAAACCGACCAAATAGAGGACATTTACGAGTATTTTAGAGAAACCGAAAGCGACTCTATTGAAGATGCGATAACTGAACTGGAAGAGGATGACTATTCCGAAGAAGAGGTTCGATTGGTACGCATTAAATTTATCTCTGAAATGGGAAACTAACATTACTTCAAAAATTTCAAAAAAACCATATAGAATGAGAATTGCTGTTGATTTTGACGGAACAATTGTTGAACATAGATACCCGCAAATTGGGGATGTAAAACTTTTTGCTTTTGAAACGCTCCGTGAATTACAAAAACAAGGTCATTTACTGATTTTGTGGACATATCGCTGGGGAAAAGAATTAGACGAAGCGGTAGAATTTTGTGCAAAAAATGGCGTAGAATTTTATGCGGTCAATAAAAATTATCCGGAAGAAGTGTTTGATGAACATGAAATGAGTCGAAAAATCGATTGCGAACTCTTTATTGACGACAGAAATTTAAGAGGATTCGTTGAATGGTCTGAAGTTTGGAAAATTTTAAATAGCGACAATCCATTACATTCTGATATGAATTCTATTTTCGGCGAACAAAACAAAGCAAAAAAATCTTTCTTTAAACGTCTTTTTTCGTAAACTCTATGCCTATTCCCAATCCTCTGTATGCGGAAGTTTTATTACCATTTGCAGTAGGTGATACATTTACATACGAGATTCCGCCGATATTCTCACATATGGTTTCTCCGGGAATGAGAGTGATTGTTCCCTTTGGTAAAAAAAAACTCTATACGGGCATCGTGTCATCTTTACATTCACAAAAACCAACATTATATACCCTTAAACCCATAAATTCGCTTCTTGATTCCTCACCAACCATTCGAAAAGAACAACTTGATTTATGGAGATGGATTTCGAATTATTATCTCTGTTCTCCGGGTGAAGTTATGAAAGCTGCTTTGCCATCGGGACTGAAACTAGAAAGTGAAACAATGCTGTATGTAAATACCGAAATTTCCAATTTTACAGAACTTTCGCAATTCGAACAAACAATAATTTCTATTATTAATGATAATGTGTCTCTAACTTTATTGGAGATTTCAAAAATAATGCAATCCACAACAATTCATTCCACTGTTCACAAATTACTCTCAAAACAAGTTCTTATCAGTAGCGAAACATATGCCCATAAATTTAAAGAAAAAACTGAAACCATAATTACGCTCAAAGGAGATTACAATTCACCGAAATGGATTGAAGGCTGTCTACAGAAAATAACTTCTGCACCGAAGCAACTCGCCTTTTTTAACGAACTAATCGAATATTGCATTCAGCATAAAACGTCAGCTTTACCTCAACATGAGGTAACACAAACCTTTTCGGTTTCATATACTATACTCAAAGAATTAGAGAAAAAAGACATTATTCAAAAAGAGACACAAATTATTTCACGCATAAAAAAGACCCTTACTACATCATACGATATAACTCTGAACAATAGTCAAAAAGAAGCTTTGCGAAAAATTCACAATGAATTCAAAACAAAAAACGTTTGTGTTTTACATGGAGTTACCGCAAGTGGAAAAACAGAAATATATATCAACTTAATACAAGAACTTCTGGCCGAAAACAAACAAGTTTTGTACCTCTTACCTGAAATTGCCCTAACCTCTCAAATTATTAATCGATTACGAAATGCTTTTGGCAACAAAGTCGGCATATACCACTCTCAACTAAATGACAACGAACGAATTGAATTGTGGAATGATTTACTGGATGATTCAAACAGACAATTTCAGGTTATTTTAGGTGTACGTTCATCCATTTTTCTACCATTCAGAAATTTAGGAGCCGTTATTATCGATGAAGAACATGAGCAATCATTTAAACAATTCGATCCTGCTCCACGATATCATGCACGAGATACGGCAATTGTACTTGCCTCTATTCACAATGCAAAAGTACTCTTAGGAACCGCAACTCCAAGTGCTGAAACCTACTTTAATATTTTGCAAAAAAAATATGGCTTAGTTGAATTAACGAAAAGACATGATTCGTTTTCATTTCCGGAAATAGCGATAATAGACCTCAAAAAAGCATACAAACGAAAACAAATGAATAAGCATTTCAGTAAAGAACTGCTTACGCTGATGCAAAAAAATCTTAATGAACAGAGACAAATCCTATTGTTTCAAAACAGACGAGGATACTCTCCCTTTATTACCTGCACCGACTGCGGACACATACCTCATTGCAAAAACTGTGATGTAAGCATGACGTATCATAAAGAAACGCATCAACTCGTTTGCCATTACTGTGGATATAGTATACAACATACAAGTCAATGTACGGTATGCGGAAGCAATCAAACCGTACTCAAAGGATTTGGAACAGAAAAAATTGAAGAAGAACTCCAAGAACTATTCCCAACCCATTCTATTGCTCGCATGGATTTAGACACCACGAGAAAAAAAAATGGACACAGTACAATTATACATGCATTTGAAAATCGAGAAACCGATATTTTAATTGGCACTCAAATGGTAACCAAAGGATTGGATTTTGACAATATTGGATTAGTTGGTATTTTAAATGCAGACAATCTTCTGAATATGCCCGATTTTAGAGCTTTTGAAAAAGGATTTCAAACTCTTACGCAAGTTGCCGGACGTGCCGGAAGAAGCAAAGACACCGGAATGGTTGCCATTCAAACATTTACACCGGAACATGAGGTAATACAAGATATTTTATCGAACAATACGAAGCGTTTTATCATCAAAGAATTACACCAAAGAAAAGCATTCAATTACCCGCCCTTTACGCGACTCGTTCGGATACATATAAAACATACTAATAAAGAAATAACGGAATCTGCTGCGCAATTTTGTGCACAACTGCTGAGTGAACAAGACTATGTGCAAATTTTAGGACCTGAATTCCCCCCAATTCAAAAAATTCAAAAAATGTATGCCATGCATATTTTACTCAAAATACACAAAAGCATACCTTATAAAGATATTCGAAAAAAATTACATTCGATTGGAGAAACAATAAAAAAGCATCCTGAATATAAAAAGGCAACAATTCAATTTGACGTAGATCCGTACTAAATTGTCATTAAATCTTGCTCCTTAAGCTCTACTTTTTTATCTATTTTTTCTATTGATGCATCAATAATTTTTTGCACTTCCAGTTCATTTGCTTTCACCACATCTTCTGCAAGACCGCTTTTTTGAAGATCTTTAAGCATATCATTAGCCGAACGTCTGATAGTACGAACACTTACTTTTGCATTTTCAGCTTCTTGACGTACCTGACGCACTAAATCTTTTCGACGTTCCTCAGTAAGAATGGGGATGTTAATACGAATAAAATTACCATCATTAACCGGAGTTAAACCCAAATTTGCTTGCATAATGGCACGTTCAATCGGACCAAACATATTCTTTTCCCATGGTTGAATAGCTATTGTACGCGGATCGGGAGTGTTAATATTTGCAACTTGACTGATTGGAGTTAAGGAACCGTAATAATCTACTTTAACGGTATCTAACATTGCAGGAGATGCTTTACCTGCTCTAATTTTACTCAATTCTGCGTCCAGCTTTGTTAAAGGACCTTGCATTTTTTCCTGAGTATCTTCCAAAATTAATTGAACTTCGTCTTCCATATACAATTTTATATATTACTATTTTTACAAAAATACAATAAAAATTAGTACATACATACGAAACATAAAAAAAGCAGAAAAAAAATTTCTGCTTTATATAATTTCGTTTATATACAATTATCGGGTTTGTAACTGAAAATGAATAGGTACTCTATAATACACCTTTACCTTTTTCCCGGCTTGTTCACCAGGAGAAAATTTCGGTAGTTTTTTTATTACATCCAAAGCTGCTTTATCAAGATGCGTCGAAACTCCTTTTAAAATTTTCGGCTTTACCGCATTTCCATTTTCATCGACAATAAATTGTACCATAACCATACCTTGAATTTGCATTTCAATTGCCTCGTTAGGATACTCAAGATGTGAATTTATATAACGTAAAAGAGCAGCATCACCACCGGGAAATGAAGGCATTTTTTCGACCCGTTGGAAAATTTGTTCTTTTTCTTCTTTGGGTTCATCAAAGGTGAAATCATCTAAGGGAGCAGGTTCTTCGCGTGGATTAAAGACATCCGACTGATCCTCGTCTTCATCATCCGTTTCCACAACTTCAGGAGCTTCGGGAGTTTCAGGTTCCGGCTCATTAATTTCGGGTTTTGGCGGTTCCGGTTCACGAGTCACCTCAGCCATCTCTTGATCGGGCACCTCGAGTGCGTTTCCACTCAACTCACTAATATCATTAGGCCGTGTTGTATATTCAAACGCACCGTACACAATTAATAAAGCAATTATAAAACCTATTTCGGTAAATATTCTTTTCCGCGATTCTAAACTCGCTTTTTCTGTCTTTTTAATTTCCATAAAGCAAAATTATTTGAATAAAATCAAACTTTCGGCTAAAATAATAAATATTGCTTGTAAAATCATACAACTTTTATTAAAATTTTGATTTTGTAAACAATTTAATTTTTAATTTCGAATTCAACCGGCAAGTTAACATATACCGACACTTTTTCACCCCCCTGTTCACCGGGTATAAAATCGGGCATTTGAGATATCATTTCTAAAACACTTTTTTCGTGAAATTTTGTTGGAGCTTCTAATATAACAGGTTTTAAAACTTTACCGCTTTTGTCTACTATAAACTTAACAACAACCCTCCCGCTTATTCCCAATTCCAATAATTCCGGAGTCAATTTTGTATTCTTATCTACAAATTCCATCAAAGCTTTATAACCACCCGGGAATTGGGGTCTTTTCTCTGAAAATCTATAAGCAGATTCATTTTTATCTGCTTTTTTATCAAACGACAAGGTATCGAGACCATTAAGTAAGCCATAATCAATAAGCATATCTGACTGATCATGCTCTTTCTTGTCGGTTACAGTAATTACCGGATCAATTACTTTTTTCTCCGGCAAGGGTTTCGTAATCTTTTCTTTGGGAGGCTCTTTTTCTGCAACAGTATGAGGCATTAAATCTTCCATAAATGATGACGCATCTGCTGTTGACACCATAACATCTTTCGGATGAATGCTATATTCAAACAACATAAACACAGATAATAAGGCAATTATAAGTCCTATTTCTCTAAAAATTCGTTTACGATTTTCGAGATTAACGCGAGGGGATTTTTTTGTTTCCATGACCGTAAGTTTTAATGTGACACTTACAATTCAAACGCAGGACTTAAAAGAAAAAGTATTCAAAATAGATATTAATTTTGTTCAGCCTCTCGAAATAATTTTTTAAAAGTATGGTCGATACGAGCACATTGCACTATTTGACAATTATTAGAATCGAGTGAAGCACGAGAAACCGGAATATACATCTGCTTCATCCCCAATTTTACGGACTCCTTAACTCTCTTCTCAATTTGCGAAACAGTTCGCACCTCTCCGGTCAAGCCAACTTCTCCCGAAAAACATGCCGTACCGGGAATATACACATCAAAAAGTGAAGATAAAATAGCGGCAATAATTGCCAAATCGGTTGCAGTATCCTGCACTTTTATGCCACCGGCAATATTAATAAAGACATCTTTGGTATAAACTTTAATTCCCAATCGTTTTTCAATAATAGCAAGCAACATGTTTACTCGTTTATTATCATATCCATTTACGGTGCGCTGCGGAGTGCCATAGGCGGCGGTCGAAACAAGAGCCTGCACCTCCACAAAAAGTGGTCGCATTCCCTCCATAACAGCAGCAATAGCAACGCCACTTAATTGTTCATGATTGCGATTCAGTAACATTTCCGAAGGATTGGTCACCTCACGTAATCCCGCTTGCACCATTTCGAAAATGCCAATTTCAGAAGTAGAACCAAAACGATTTTTAATGCTTCGCAATACTCGATACACATTATGCATATCACCTTCGAATTGCAGCACGACATCAACCATATGTTCCAAAACTTTTGGTCCGGCAATAGACCCTTCTTTAGTAATATGACCAATTAAAATAAGTGGCATGTGCGTTTGTTTTGCCAATTCAATTAACACATTACTTGTTTCACGAATTTGAGAAACCGTTCCGGGTGATGACTCAATATCAGGATGTTTCAGTGTTTGAACAGAATCGACAATTAACAAATCAGGTTTAATATCGCGCACATGACTGACAATATCAAGTACCGATGTTTCATTATACACAATACAATTTTCTGCCTGTATTTCAAGTCGTTGAGCACGCATTAAAATTTGCTGAGGACTTTCTTCACCGGAAACATACAAAACCTTTTTTTGTAATGCACCTGCAACTTGCAACAACAACGTAGATTTACCAACCCCAGGTTCTCCACCGAGCAATATAACAGAACCGGGAACCAGTCCACCGCCTATTACTGTATTAAGCTCTGTAATACCCGTATTGATTCGAATAAAATTTTCAGAAGCAACATCACTCAGGACTATTGGTTTGGATTTGGGCAATAAAGAAGAGACAGATGAAGATTGTGATTGTTTATGCGAAATAATTTCTTCCTGAAACGTATTCCATTCACCACACGAATTACATTTACCTATCCATTTTGGCGATTGTGTACCACAACTTTGACACACATACACAGTTTTAGATTTCGCCACATTTATCGTTTTATAAATTCACGACGCAAAAAAGCACCGGCAGTTTCACCGTCATTATACTCTACACGATTAAGAATAAGTATTTTTTTAGTAAGTTTTTCAACTCGCCATTTACCATTCATACTTTTTTCGGCATAACCCGAAATTTCTATATATGGTGTAATAATACTTCTGTTAAATGCCTCCCACTCACCAACATCAATACCATCATGTACCGCATTAATGTCACAGTAAATCTCTAATCTCCCGTTATCAAAAAAAGTCCATGTTGCTTGATCATATATTTGCCACGCAGATTGACCAACATCTTCAACCTCCCAAACTCCTACAATCATACTTTCTGTTCGTTTAGAACAGTTTGTAAATAGGAGAAGAACAAGCCCGAAAAAAAGTATCTTTTTTAATATCATGTTTATACATTTCATTTATGAGGTAAATATACTATTTTTTTTAAAAGTAAATAAAAACTCTACGAAAAATACACAAAATTATTTACATTTTTTTAATGTAAGCCGTTGAGGAAAAACCCTTTTGCAAATCAATTGTCTCCACCACTCCGCCATGTTTTAAAACGACATCAGCACCAACAATTTCTGATATTTCATAATCTTTCCCCTTCACCAACACATCGGGAACAAGAGAATTAATTAAATTGTACGGTGTTTCTTCATCAAACAAGACTATTAAATCGACACAGGAAAAAGCTGCCAGAGTATACATACGCGACTCCTCTTCTTTAACCGGGCGACTCTCTCCTTTTAAGCGTTTTACGGAGGCATCGGTATTGAGACCAACAACGAGTTTTGTACCAAAATCTTTAGCTTCTGCAAGAAAAAAAACATGACCTTTATGCACAATATCGAAACAGCCATTTGTAAACACAAGTTTTTCGCCTTGTTCCTTCCAACGTTTCACGATTTCGACAGCTTCATTGCGAGAAACTATTTTATTTTGTATCTGTAGAAGATTTTTCATTTGTTTTTTTAATTTTAGAAAAGACCCACATTGATAGAAGCCCCATACCAATCACAAATATCATTTGAGACTCATGACTAACAGTAGCATACAACAAACCTTCGGAATAGTCGAGCCCATATATTATAAGTGCCTGTGCAACAATATAGTGAAACACTCCCATACCACTTTGTACCGGAGCCGACATGCCCAATCCACCAACAATCAAAATAAATAACCCATCAATCATATCGAGACCTTCTGTTGCATCTACAGCAAAAAACACAACATAGGTCATTGCCCAATACATAAACCAAATAAACAAGGTATGAAATATAAAAGCACTGCGATTTTTCATTATATAAATAGACTTTAGTCCATCAATTATTCCTTTAGCAAAATTTATAATTTTCCGTGAGACTTTGAAAGTATTACGAGAAATGAGTAATAGAATAACAAAACCTATAATTACCACCACAGCACCTATTAAGTACAACAAAGGTATAGCTGTAATTTTATCGGTAAATGCAGTAAAAATATGCTTTTGAATAAAGGGTTCGAACAAATCGATTTTCATACACAAGACCACAAGACCCAATAATATAAGCATACATAAATCTATAACTCGTTCGATGATTACTGTACCAAACAATTTATCCACAGGCACATGCTCCGAACGCTGCAATGCGGCACATCTGGCAAATTCACCTGCACGCGGGAGAGCAAGGTTCACAAAATAACCAAGCATTAGAGAAAAAAAAGTATGTTTGAGAGAAGGATTATAACCGAGAGGATTAATTAATATTTTCCACCTCATTGCGCGAGAAAAGTATCCTAAAAAGGCAAAAAACAAAGACAATACAACCCACCATAGATTTACCGACAGCATTTCGTGCCACAGCTCCTTCAAATCTACACCTTTAAATGCCATATAGAGTATTCCAAATCCGAGAGCGGAAAAGAGAATATACTTAATGACATTTTGAACAGAACTTTTCAATACTATATAAGTTTATTGGTTTGTGTATCCGGAAAAATAACACGTGGCTTAAAACTTTTAGCCTCTTCAAAATCTATAGCAGCATACGATATAACTATCACAATATCATGTGGCTGAAACCTATGAGCAGCAGGACCATTTAAACACACGACCCCACTTTTTCGTTCACCTTTAATTACATACGTTTCTATTCTCTCACCATTTGAAATATTTAACACCTGCACTTTTTCATTAGCAATAAGATTTGCAGCATCCATTAAATCTTCATCGAGAGTAATACTTCCTATATAATCAAGATTAGCCTCGGTTACAGTTACTCTATGTATTTTTGATTTCATTACTTCTATTACCATACCTCACAATTTATAAAAACAACACGGCATCAATTAAACGAACTTCTCCTACATTAACTGCAATACAACCAACAACAGACTCTGCATCATCCCATTTATCAATTGACTGAAGAGTTGCCGCATCGACCAAATCGAAATATTCAACAGAAAGTAAAGGTACGGAATTTATCGCATTAATTACAAATTTTCTCACCTCATCAACAGATTTTTTATTGACATATTGCACTGCATCAAAAAGAGTATGAGATATGCGTGCAGCCTGTTTCCGCTCATCTGCTTTCAAGCGCACATTTCGAGAGCTCATAGCAAGCCCGTCTTCTTCTCGTACAATTTCGCAGGATACAATTTCTACGGGAATATCATATTGATTGACCAAGGATTTAATTATTGCCAATTGTTGAAAATCTTTTAAGCCAAAATATGCTCGCGTCGGTTTTGCTATATCAAACAATCGTTTTACCACAACAGCCACCCCGTTAAAATGTCCCGGTCGGAATTTAGCCTCCATAACCGTTTCGAGCGATCCGAAATCATATTTTTCTGCAACAATCTCACCCTCAGGATACATTTCTGCGACCTCAGGCACAAAAACGGCATTGCAGCCGGCCGATTCTAACAAAGTAATATCTTTATCAAGCGTTCGCGGATACATTCGCAAATCCTCTTTATTATTAAATTGTATAGGATTCACAAACACACTCACAATCGACA
Source organism: Bacteroidales bacterium (assembly GCA_027858745.1). Classification (GTDB taxonomy): domain Bacteria; phylum Bacteroidota; class Bacteroidia; order Bacteroidales; family UBA1715; genus JAQICB01. The sequence goes on along the minus strand of JAQICB010000144.1, from coordinate 13,220 downwards.
CATCATTTTCCTTAACGGACCGAGTAAGCAAGGATAAATGTCCATTGTGTAAAGCCCCCATTGTTGGTACAAACCCAATTGTATTGCCGGCAACAGAATGTGCTTCTACATATTTGCGTAAATCCTCACATGTTTTTAAAACATTCATTATTTTATCTGTTAATCTTTAATTAACTTTAAAAGTCAAATGAAACATCTATAGATAATCATCCAAAATGTGTGTTAGTAATTACTTTCATGGATGTTTCACATAAAAAAAACAAAACTATAACTTTTTTTTAAAATCAATTGCAAATAAAAGAGAGTGTTTTTACTAAAAAAAATATGAGTAATAATTCCTGTATTCGTGTTTTAGATTATGATTGATTAATACAAAATAGATTTTTTTTTGTATCTTTGCATCGTTAATTTATATTATGTTAATTTTTTAACACATGGATAAAGCAAAAATTTTATACGTTGCTCAAGAAATGGCTAAATACTTGCCAGAAACAGAAATGTCTGTTAAAAGTAGATACCTACCTCAATATATTCAAGAAAATGGCAAAGAAATTAGATGTTTCATGCCAAAATACGGTTTGATTAATGAACGAAGGAATCAATTACACGAGGTAATTAGACTTTCGGGAATGAATTTAATTATTGACGATACCGACCATCCTCTTATTATAAAAGTTGCGTCGATTCAAGCTGCACGTCTTCAAGTGTACTTTATTGATAACGAGGAGTTTTTTCAACGAAAAGCATTGTTTACTAACGATGACGGGTCGGAATTTGAAGATAATGAAGATCGCATGATTTTTTATGCTCGCGGGGTGCTCGAAACGGTTAAAAAACTACGGTGGTCTCCCGATGTTGTTCATTGCGAAGGTTGGTTTGCGGCATTATTACCATTATACTTGAAAAAAACATTCTACGAAGACCCTTTATTTGCAAATTCTAAAATAGTTTTTTCTTTATTTGATTCTGATTTTAAGTCTGTTTTCTCGAAAAACTTTACGTCTAAAGTATTTTTTGACGGAATTACTGATTCAGACATCTCCTTTATTTCCGAAAAAGCAAACTGGATGCAAATCATGAAATTAGCAATTTATCATTCAGATGCTGTTATCTGCGAATCGGAAAATGTGAACGAAGAATTATTGCAATTTTGCAAAGACAATAATAAGGAAATTCTTCCGTATCAAGGAAATGAAGAATATGCAGAAAAATATTCTGCATTTTACGACAGTTTATTAGGCTAAATACATTATTGCGTATTATTTTTGCAATAATAACTAAAGAAAAAAAAATATATGCATTCATTATTTGTAAAGCAATCATCACTTATAATAAAGGGGTTAATAATTATAATCCCTTTTTTTTATAGTTCGTGTTCAGATGATAAAAACACCATTGGGACTGACGTGTTGGAAGAAAACATGCTTCTCACGGTGCACACCGACAGTTCCACACAATGCGTAGCTCAAACAGCATACGACAGCACCATTCGCAGCAAACGATTTGCGTACATGGTAGGTGCGTACAACGACCCCATAACGGGCAGTCACAAAGCGGGTTTTATAAACAGGTTCTATTTCGATTCTATTCATTACGAATTATCCGACGAATACACCTTAGATTCTATCAGTTTTGTAATGTACGATACCAGCTATTATTATGGTAATGAATCGGCTGCACAAACAATTCATATTGCAGAACTGCAAGAAGATCTCAAGCTAAGCGATTACACGAACTATAACGAACAGGGTATTCTTCCATCTTCAATAATTGAGTCGTGTACAGAAATTAGCACACAAACATATACCCCTCAATTTTCAAAAGAAAAAGGTTTTAAGTATACATTTTCGCAAGAATATGCTGAAGAGTTGTATACGAGAATACAATCTATTTACCAAAAGGACACAATTAAATCTTATGTAGACTCTCTGCTTGTGGGTGTCTTTAAAGGATTATATGTATACGGCGATTATGCCGATGCAGCAATTATTCGCTACGCATCACCACAAATACACATCTACACCCATTCGGATACGGCACAACAAACAATTTCGTTACTCCCCTCACCAACTTCATACACAGGTGATGATATGACCGAAGAGTCGGTATATATTGAATCTTTGAATATTTTTCAGCATAATTTTTCAAATGAAGTAGAGCAATCTATTGGTTCAGAATCGGGCTTACATTATATTCAAGGACATGCTGGTTTGAAATTGGAACTTTCTTTTGATAATTTAGATACGTGGAAGGATTCAAGTGTGGTAATAAATTCCGCACAATTACACCTTCCTATTCAGAATATTGATAATGATGAATACCCATACCCACCCATACTCAATTTACGAGTATATAATGAAGCCCAAGAATTAGTATTAGCAACATTATCTGTCGATTTCGATTCAAGCGAATATGTGTTTAATTTTCATTCTTTTATGACCGATTTACGAAACACTACCAAAACATCATCATCATATTATTTTGAAATTGTTGTTCCCGACAATAATATTATCGGAAACCGGGTAGTAATTGACGAAAAAGACGAAAATCAAATTAAATTAGTAATTACTTATACAAAATAACATGTGCGGAATTGTAGGATATATTGGGAACAAAGATGCGTATCCAATTCTCATAAACGGACTTAAACGATTAGAATACAGAGGATATGATTCGGCAGGAATAGCTCTTATTGATAATAATAAGGCACAGGTATATAAAAAACAAGGAAAAGTTTCTGAATTAGAAAAAGAAACCGCCACAAAAAAAATTACCGGAAATATTGGTATTGGTCATACCAGATGGGCAACACATGGTTTGCCAAATGATATAAATGCACATCCGCATATGTCGATGAACGGGAAGTTTATTGTTATTCACAACGGCATTATTGAAAACTATGCCCGACTCCAAAAGAAACTATGCGACAGAGGATATTCTTTTACAAGCGAAACCGATACTGAAATTTTAGCAAACACTATAGAATATATCTATTTAAAAGGCAAAGTATCTGCTGAACTTGCTGTTCGATTGGCTCTCACCAAAATAATTGGAGCATACGGACTGGTGGTTATTTGCATTGATGAACCCAATCAATTAATTGCCGCTCGAAACGGAAGTCCGCTCGTAATTGGTGTGGGAGAAAAAGAATATTTTATTGCATCAGATGCGACTCCGATTATTGAGCACACAAACCGCATTATTTACCTCAACGATAAAGAAATAGCTGTTGTAACCAAAAATGAGTTATCACTCAAAACAATTACCAATGATGCATTAATTCCAATGATTCAGGAATTAAACCTTGATATTGAAGAAATAGAAAAAGGTGGGTACGACCATTTTATGCTCAAAGAAATTTACGAACAGCCAAAATCTATAAATGATACATTCCGTGGACGGGCATCACAAAATCCTCCCGAAATATATCTTGGCGGACTGTACAATGTGTTTGATAAATTAGATGAAGCAGAACGAATTATCATTGTTGCATGTGGCACCTCATGGCATGCCGGACTCGTTGGTGAATATTTAATTGAAGAATTTGCCCGCATTCCGGTTGAAGTGGAATATGCATCGGAATTCAGATATCGAAATCCGATTATTTCAAAAAATGACGTCATAATTGCCGTGAGTCAAAGTGGCGAAACAGCAGATACTATTGCCGCCGTAAAAATGGCACGAGAATTAGGCGCTACAGTTATTGGCATTTGCAATGTTGTTGGCTCGAGCCTTACCCGAGAAACCGAAGCGGGAGTATACACCCACGCAGGTCCTGAAATTGGTGTTGCATCAACAAAAGCTTTCAGCGCACAAGTTACCGTTCTTACCATGATATCTTTATTATTGGGAAAACGAAGAAAAAAACTTTCAGAGAAAACATATACGACACTTATAAAAGAGCTGTATAAAATTCCGGACAAAATAACACAACTTTTATCACAAAACGAAACATACAAACATGTAGCATCACTCTATAAAGATGCGACCAATTGTATTTATCTTGGAAGAGGTGTGTTGTTTCCTGTTGCATTAGAAGGAGCATTAAAATTAAAAGAAATATCATACATTCATGCAGAAGGATATCCTGCTGCAGAAATGAAACACGGTCCGATTGCTTTAATTGACGAAAACATGCCGGTTGTCATTATTGCAACAAAAGACCATTCATACGAAAAAGTTGTGAGTAATATTCAGGAAGTGAAAGCACGAAAAGGGATAATTATTGCCGTGGTTAACGAAGGAGATACAACAATTGCAAAACTTGCGGACCATGTATTGGAGGTTCCCGAAACACTCCCGGAGCTTGCGCCCTTAACAACCATAATTCCACTTCAACTTTTCTCATACTATATAGCAGTAATGCGAGGATGCAATGTAGACCAACCAAGAAATTTGGCAAAATCGGTAACCGTTGAATAATGAAAAAAAACATTTCGAACATAGTCATTTTCCGTTTAAGTTCGATTGGAGATATCATTCTCACATCGGCTTTGGTTCGTTGTTTACGTTCAACATATCCTGATGCGAAAATTGACTTTGTGGTAAAACGACAGTTTAAGCACATCACCGAATTAATGCCGGAAATTGATACGATACACACATTTAATTCTGACGGTGGTTTTTCCGAACTTCTCTCATTACGCACAAAACTCGCTTCTAAGAAGTATGATGTAATGCTTGATATTCACAAAAATTGGAGAAGTGCATTTATTCGAAACACCATAGGTGCACGACGAGTATATACGTTTAACAAACATACTTTCAAGCGTTATCTGATGATTCGCTTCAAAATTGATGCATATAATATAGTACGTCCGGTATATCTTCGTTTTGTTGATGCTGCACAAAAATTAGGGGTCGTGTATGACGATAAAAAAACAGGGCTCGCCATTCCGGCGGAAACACAAAAACATGTTGACAATTACTTGGAAGACCATGGCATTAAACCTCACAAACCTCTCGTTGTATTATGTCCCGGTGCAAGTTTTTACAATAAAGAATGGCAAAAAGAAAAATTTCTTGAATTGGCTCAAATAATAATTACTCAGAAAAACATGCAAGTGGTACTTCTCGGCGGAAGCAAAGAACAAGAAACATGTACTTATATTGCCACAACAATAAACCAAAAAATTCTGAGTGTTGCCGGGCAATTTAATTTAAAAGAATCTGCTGCATTATTAAATCGAGCACAAGCTACAGTTGCCAACGATACCGGAATGCTTCACATGTCGGAAGCATTAAAAGTTCCCGTTGTCGGTATTTACGGACCAACGGTACGACAATTTGGCTATTTTCCTGTATTAGCAAAAAGTAAAGTTGCTCGGGTTGAATTAGCATGCAGACCATGTACAAAAATGGGCATGAATACCTGTCCGAAAGAAACCTTCGATTGCACACAAAAAATATCTGTTTCTTCTGTGTACTCGCAATTATGTTCAATACTAGATTCCCCCGTTTTATGAAATTATTAATATATCTATATTCTTTTTTATATTTTTGCCTAGCCATTCCACTCCTTGGTATACTGAGTTTATTCAACAAAAAAATACGAGAAGGCTTTGTCGGAAGATTTACCCAAGGTAAAAAAATTAAAAAATTTTTATTGAACCGCATATACACACAAACAATTCTTTTTCACAGTTCTTCGGTTGGTGAATGGGAACAATCAATTCCTATCATAAAAAAAATCAAAGAAACAAATCCGAACATCCATATTGTTGCTCTTTTCTACTCCCCTTCCGGCATGCATCATGCTCGTAAAAACGAAGTAGATATTTCATTGTATCTGCCATTCGATATGATATGGATAATGAAGTCTTTTCTTAAAAGAATAAACCCGTCTGTATGGATTATTTCGAAATATGACATTTGGCCGGCAGCATTGTGTGCAGCACATACCCTCGAAATTCCGGTTCTGTTAACATCAGCAGAATTAGCCGAAGATTCAAAAAGATACACGGGAATATCTGCTCGTATTAATACTTGTTTTTACAAACACATTACCACTATTTTTCCTGTTTCCGAAGAATACAAAAAACGATTTCTTTCGGTATATCCTTATCCCGAGAAACTAATTGTTGCCGGTGATGCTCGATACGAACAGATTATTGAAAAAGCAGAAAAAATAGCAACAGAACCCGCAGTCAATATATTCACACATCCCGAACCTATTACCATTGTTGCAGGTAGCATTTGGCCGGCAGACGAAAAACATATTTTACCGGCATTTCTGTCTATCTACAAAAATTTTTCACAAACTCAATTCTTACTGGTTCCGCATGAGTTACACGAATCACATATATGTGCACTTGAAAATTATTTTCACGATCGATCGATTGCAACAGAACGTTACACCGATTTGCAAGAAAGAAATTTAACAAGTGGTTGCCGTATAGTGATAGTCAACACTATCGGACTTTTGGCAAAATTATACAAAGACTCGTCAATAGCTTATGTTGGCGGTGCATTTTCTTCCGGCGTACATAATGTTGCAGAACCCGCTGTTTTTGGTATGCCGGTGATATTTGGTCCTAAATATATAAATTCGCACGAGGCAGTTCAATTACAGAAGCTCAAATCGGGATTTCCGATAACAAACCAAACAGACTGCGAAAAAAATCTGAGCGACCTAATTACCAATAAAGAAGAACGAGAAAAAATAGGAAAACGAGCACAAGATTTTATGTATTCAAATAAAGGAGCAACTGATATTATTATGACAGAAGTAAAAAAATATATTCATTAATTTCTAAGTAACATATTTTTTGGTAGAAATAATAAGCTATGATTGAAATAGATAACACACTGATAAGTCTTGATATTATTGAAAAGAATTTTGTATGTGATTATGCAAAATGTAAAGGTGTATGCTGCATAGAGGGCGATTCGGGTGCTCCCGTAAACGAAGAAGAAATTGCCATACTCCAAAAAGACCTTCAGAACATTTTGGCATATGTTCCAAAAAAAAATAAAAAAGTGTTAAAAAAAGAAGGTGTTTTTTACATTGACCAAGAAGGTGAAAAAGTCACCACATTAGTCGAAAATGCTGAATGTGCTTTTGTTACCCACAACAATGGCGTGCTTACCTGTGCAATAGAATTGGCATGGAAAGACGGCAAAACAACACTACAAAAACCCATATCATGTCACCTATACCCTATTCGCAGCAAAAAATATCGCGATTTTGAAGCATTAAATTATGACACATGGCACATTTGTAAAGATGCCGTATGCAAAGGAAACACCGAAAATATAAAAATATACCAATTCCTCAAAGAAAGTCTAATACGGAAATATGGCAGAAATTGGTACACGCAACTTGAAATGATTGCCACAGAATGGCAGAAACAAATTAAATAACACATAAATTTTACTAATATGAGTACACTTCGCTTTGAAGCATTAAAAGGAACAATTATTGAACGAAGTTCAGTAATTATGGAGCCACCTGCACCAAAAACATCTGATTATTTTGCGTGCAATGTATTCGATAAACCAAAAATGAAAAAACACCTCTCACAAAATGCATACAAACATATTTTAGACTGCATAGATTCCGGTAGAAAAATAGACAGAAAAATCGCAGACCACATTGCCTTGGGAATGAAATCGTGGGCAATAGAAAACGGATGCACACACTTCACGCACTGGTTCAACCCTCTCACAGACGGCACGGCAGAAAAACACGATGCTTTCATAGAATTCGAAAAAATTGGTGAAAACTTAATTTTCGAATCCTTTAACGGAGAACAATTATCTCAAGCAGAACCAGATGCATCATCTTTTCCTTCGGGAGGCATTAGACAAACCTTTGAAGCACGAGGATACACGGCATGGGATCCATCATCGCCGGCATTTATAATTAATAAAACATTATGCATCCCCACCATTTTCATTTCATACACGGGTGAATCATTAGACCATAAAACCGCACTATTGAAATCGCTACAAGCTATTGATAAAGCAGCGGTAAATGTGTGTTCCGAATACTTCGACAAAAATGTAAAAAAAGTAACTGCTTTTTTGGGTTGGGAACAAGAATATTTTTTAATCGACGAATTACTCTACACCGCACGTCCTGACTTATGTCTAACAGGTCGAACTCTTATGGGGCATGCATCTCCCAAAGACCAACAATTAGACGACCACTATTTTTCGTCAATTCCCGAACGTGTTTCTCATTTCATGAAACATTTAGAGATAGAAGCATATAAATTGGGTATACCTCTTAAGGCTCGTCATAACGAAGTTGCACCCAACCAATTTGAATGTGCGGCAATTTTTGAAGAGTGTAATTTAGCAGTCGATCATAACCAAATATTAATGGATGTAATGCGAAGAATAGCATCGTACCATAACTTCAAAGTACTCTTCCACGAAAAACCATTTAAGGGAATAAACGGAAGCGGAAAACACAGCAATTGGTCTCTTGGCACAAATACGGGCATAAATCTTTTAAAACCCGGCAAAAATCCGAAAGCCAATATGCAGTTTTTAACCTATATAATAAACACACTTGTTGCCGTATACGACAATCAAGACTTGCTGCGAGCAGCTATAATGAGCAATTCTAACGAATACAGACTCGGAGCCAATGAAGCACCACCGGCTATTATTTCCGCATTTTTAGGAACCGAAGTTTCTACCATGCTCGACCAGATAGAATCGCAGGTGAGTGACAAGATTATGAGTCCCGAAGAAAAAACGAAACTCAAACTCAATATCGGAAAAATACCCGAAGTTATTTTAGACAGTACCGACCGCAATCGAACATCTCCCTTTGCATTTACCGGAAATCGTTTCGAATTTAGAGCTGTAGGCTCACGAGCAAACTGTTCGGTTGCATTAATTGCCTTAAATACTGCTGTTGCAAATCAGCTTATTGTTTTTAAAGAAAAAGTTGATACACTCATAACAAAAGGAGTAAAAAAAGATGAAGCAATACTCCGCACACTCCGAAAACTTATTACCTACTCAAAATCAATACGTTTTGATGGTGACGGATATAGCGATTCATGGGTTTCGGAAGCGATTCGAAGAGGACTTACAAATATAAATATTACCCCTATTTCGCTTGAGGCATATCTTCAGCCAAAAACAGTAAAAATGTTTGAAAAGTTGAATATAATGACCGAAAAAGAACTCGAATCGAGAGTAGAAATTAGAAATGAAATGTATAAAAAAGAAATACAAATCGAAAGTCGCGTATTAGGCGATTTGGCTATTAATCACATTATACCGACCGCAATAAAATATCAAACACGACTTATTGAAAACGTAAAAGGTTTGCGTGAAATAATGGGCGAAGATTACAAAACACTTGCAGCAAACGAATTACTGAACATTCGAGAGATTTCGGAACACACCGAAGCAATACGACACAAAGTAGAAAAAATGCGCCTCGAACGTGCCAAAGCAAACAAAAATCCGGTAATAAAAAAACAGGCATTATTATATGCACAAAATATAAAACCATATCTCGAAGAAATTAGAAAACATATAGACACATTAGAAACTATTATTGATAACGAATTATGGCCATTACCAAAATATCGTGAGATGTTATTTTTGTAAAAAAGAGCTGTTTTTCACCTTTCAAAAATAAATGATATCAGGCATGTATTTTTATGATTTTATGGAGATTAAATAATATCTCAACGCAAGTGTACAAAACAATAAATCTCATTAACAGTGTTTTACTAAAAATGAGATGTAACTCACTTTTACATTAGAATATTCAACAATGAGGTTTCAAGCTAAATAGCGTTTTGAAATCACGGGAATTTCATATATTTTTGAATTGCAAAATTATGTGCAAAATTCAAGAAAATAGATTATTGAATTACGAATTATTAACTAACATTTTTTAACAATGACAAATTTAACTAACAATCAAAAACTCATCGATTGGGTAAACGAATGGGCAGAATTATGCCAACCCGATTCTGTGTATTGGTGTGATGGTTCTGAAGAAGAAAACGACCGCCTCAACGACATGATGGTCGCAGCAGGAACAGCTGTAAAATTAAACGAGGAAAAACGTCCAAACTCGTTTTATTTTCAATCAGACCCTAGTGATGTTGCTCGTGTAGAGAACAGAACATACATCTGTACAGAAAAAGAAGAAGATGCGGGACCAACAAATAACTGGTACGACCCCAAAGAAATGAAACAAATCCTTCGTGACAAATACAAAGGATGTATGAAAGGACGCACATTATATGTAATTCCATTTAGCATGGGACCTCTTGGTTCTGATATTGCAAAAATCGGTGTTGAATTAACAGATTCAGCTTACGTTGTTGCCAATATGAGAATTATGACCCGTATGGGAAAAACTGTTCTTGACGTATTAGGAGAAAGTGGAGAATTCAACCCATGTGTACACTCGGTAGGTGCTCCTTTAGCAGAAGGACAAGAAGATGTTGCGTGGCCATGTGCTCCAATTGAAGAAAAATATATTACTCACTTTCCTGAAACAGGCGAAATCTGGTCATTCGGTTCAGGTTACGGAGGTAATGCATTATTAGGTAAAAAATGTTTAGCTCTTCGTATTGCATCATATATGGCAAAAGAAGAAGGATGGTTAGCTGAACACATGCTTATTTTAGGTCTTACAAATCCTGAAGGCGAAACAAAATATATAGCAGGTGCACTCCCATCTGCATGTGGTAAAACTAACTTAGCAATGCTTATTCCAACTATTCCGGGATGGAAAGTAAAAACAGTTGGTGATGACATCGCATGGATGAAGTTTGGTGATGACGGACAATTATATGCAATTAATCCGGAAGCCGGATTCTTTGGTGTTGCTCCGGAAACTTCTATGAAAACGAATCCAAATGCAATGCTTTCATTAAAAGCAAACAGTATCTTTACAAACACTGGTTTAACTCCTGACGGAGATATATGGTGGCCCGGTATCGGTGTTGATTGTCCTGATGGATCAACAACATGGAAAAACGAGAAATACACATCAGATAGCGATGTTCAAATTGCTCACCCAAATGCTCGTTTTACTGCACCGGCAAGCCAATGTCCGGTTATTGACTCTGAATGGGAAAATCCTGCAGGTGTACCAATTTCTGCATTCTTATTCGGTGGACGTCGCCCTTCTACTGTACCTCTTGTATATGAAGCACGCGACTGGAGTCACGGTACATTCATGGGATCAATTGTTGGTTCTGAAGTTACTGCGGCTGCTATTGGTCTTAAAGCAGGTGTTCGTCGTGACCCATTTGCAATGTTACCTTTCTGTGGTTATGACATGGCTGAGTACTTCGCTCACTGGATTAAAATCGGAAAAAATGCGCCGGATCAGTCTAAATTACCACGTATATTCAACGTAAACTGGTTCCGTAAAGATGACAATGGCAAATTTATCTGGCCAGGTTTCGGTGAAAACTCTCGTGTTCTTAAATGGGTATTCGATAGATGTAACAATAACGCAAATGTTGTGGAAACTCCTATCGGTTTTGTACCAACAGCTGACGATATCGACATCAAAGGATTAGACTTATCGGAAGAAGACATGAAAGAACTTCTTAAAGTTGATAAGAAACTTTGGAAAGATGAAGTTGTGTTAATTAAAGAACACTACGATCGATTCAAAAATCTTCCACAAGAATTGAAAGATGAGTTAGCAAAATTAGAAGCTGCTTTATAATATAAATTCTTTGTTCATATAAAAAAGGTTGTCTGTTGTTTCAGACAACCTTTTTTTTTGCCTTGTAGTATCGCATTATACATGCTTATAATGGATTACATTACGCAATAAACACCGTAATACAAAATGAATACCTGATATCTAACTATTTATAAACCTGAGTTCGACGTAATTTTTCGAGTTTAGATTAGCTTCGCTGAGCTCGTCCTTTGTCCTCGGTTGATATAAAAAGCTGTTTATCACAGGCAAATTATTGAATAATAGCGAGCTATTTATAAGCGTTCTGAATCTAAAAAATTATATCGAACTCAGGTTATTAATCATTTCATCTGACAATACTCCGGAGGCAATTTCACGAACCGAGCCGGTCATCACAATATTCCAATCGGCATCAACAGAAATTTGTAATTGACCACCGGGCATGGTAATGGTAACATCCCGCTGCACGAGATTATTTTTTATCATTGCACAGGCTACCGCACAGGAAGAGCTCCCCGATGCGAGCGTATACCCCACTCCTCGTTCATATATACGAATCTCGACCTCCGAATCGGACAAAACTTTCGCAAATTGCACGTTTACTCCATTTATAAACATAGGCTGCTGTTGTATGAGAGGAGCATATTGCAGCAATTCATCAACATGTAAAATATCTTGCAATACTACACAGTGCGGATTACCGACCGACACACAGGTCACATTAAATTCCTTATCGGCAATTGTGAGAGTTTCCTGTACACATTCCTCATGCGGAAAATCTATAGGGATTTCAGAACTCACAAAACTTGCGACACCCATTTCTACCCGAACAATAGATACACGTCCGTTTTGTTTTTCCAGAATTTCACAATGAATCAATCGTCCTAAAATATCAACCGTAAAGGTAGACGAATCGGTATAACCGTAATCGACCAAAAATTTACTGAAAATTCGTAATCCGTTACCACAATTCTCAGCAAGAGACGCATCGGTATTATAAATACGCAAACCAAAATCGGCAATATCAGAAGGAACTTTCAGTAAAATACCATCCGATCCTATTCCAAAATGCACATCGCAAATGCGTTGTATACGTTCATCACTGAGTTCAAAATTGAGTGTTTCAGCATCAAGCACAATATAATCATTGCCCAAACCGTGCGATTTTACAAAAGAGTTATGTTTCATAGAATGTGAGATTATTTCTTTCAAAGATAAAAAATAGAAAAAGAATTGAGCATTTTTTGGAGAGATATTTCATATTATTGTGAATTCATATGTGTTTTTTCTCTGGCAAAAACGCAAAGAGATGTAGGAAGACATAAGGAAAAAAACTGACATCCCATATCTGATATCTTTTTCACCACAGACCAGTTCCCTATTTAGTGAATTACGCAGATTATTAAGCAGGTGTCTCGCGTTCAATGCCATTAAGTTAAGCGATTTTGAAATAGTTTTTTTTATGTTGCCCCTATCAGGGCGTTTGTGATTATGAACGTATATCTTACCCAAGGCGTTGCCGTTGGGCTGAATTAGTATAGGCTTTCAGCCTATTTTGCGTTGAATATTTCAC
>JAQICB010000065.1 GCA_027858745.1 Bacteroidales bacterium | reverse complement strand
CTTTGTCCTCGGTTGATATAAAAAACTGTTTTTTATGCAAAGCATACTTTTTCCGCTTATAAACAGCAATCTTCAGCTCAAAAATAATTTAAAATAACCCGTTATTATTTCATTATTTTCGATTGAACCTCACTATTTATAAGCGTTCTGAACCTAAAAAATTATATCGAACTCAGGTTATTAAAAATAAAATGGTATGGCAAAAACAATGTGTTCACATATGAGAAATATGCCTCACAATATAAAAAAAGTAACAGAAATTGTGAAAGAGCCACAATTTATCTGCAAAAAATGTGCTCATGTGTCTCGTAAAGATAAATATTTGTGTAAACCCATACCTATAATTTAGTGTCTAACGAATTAATTTTAATATTTTCTCGCTAGATGTCCCAATACATTCGAAATTATTGTGTGTGAGAGGTTTTGGTTGGGACTTGAGTAAAAACTCTTATGATTTAAAAAAGTTTTTATTTAACTCGAATTCAGGTTTATAGAAGTTGTAAGCAAAAAGTAACAATGTCATAAAATCGTGAAATTGCAATCTGTAATACAAATATAATTTCCACACTCTAAAAACAAAAAAAAGGCTGTTCAATTCGAACAGCCTTTTTTATTATAATATGATATGTAAAATCTTATTTTACTTCTTCAAAGTCAACATCAGTTACTTCGTCGTCGTCATTTTTTTTGCCGTCGTCTGATTGTTGTTGACCAGCATCTGCACCTGCATCACCTTGCGGGTTTGCTTGTTCTTGTGCGTTGTACATTTCTTGCGAAGCTGCCTGGAACACCGTGTTCAATTCTTCAATACCTTTTTTAACGGCATCAATGTCTTGTTTACTGTGAGCTTCTTTTAGTTTTGCAAGAGCATCTTCAATCGGACCTTTTTTGTCTGCCGGTAGTTTATCTCCAAATTCTTTTAATTGTTTTTCTGTTTGGAAAATTAAACTATCAGCTTGATTTAAGGTGTCAATGCGTTCTTTCGCTTCTTGGTCAGCTGTTTCGTTTGCTTTTGCCTCTTCGCGCATTTTTTCAATTTCTGTATCACTCAATCCCGATGAAGCTTCTATACGGATACTTTGTTCTTTGTTTGTTGCTTTATCTTTAGCCGATACATGTAAGATACCGTTTGCATCAATATCAAATGTCACTTCAATTTGAGGAACACCGCGAGGAGATGGTGGAATACCATCTAAGTGGAAGCGTCCAATTGTTTTGTTGTCTTTTGCCATTGAGCGTTCTCCTTGCAATACGTGAATTTCAACCGATGGTTGATTGTCAGCAGCAGTAGAGAATGTTTCCGATTTTTTGGTTGGTATAGTTGTGTTCGACTCAATTAATTTTGTCATAACACCACCCATAGTTTCAATACCAAGTGATAGAGGTGTTACGTCTAACAGTAATACATCTTTCACATCACCGGTTAATACACCACCTTGAATAGCTGCACCAATTGCAACAACTTCATCCGGATTCACACCTTTAGACGGTGTTTTACCGAAAAATTGTTCTACTTTTTGTTGAATTGCAGGAATTCGGGTTGAACCTCCCACAAGAATTACTTCATCAATATCTGATTTTGATAATCCGGCATCTTTAAGAGCAAGTTCACATGGCTTAATAACCGCTTGAATATATTTGTCTGCCAAATTTTCAAATTGTGCACGAGATAATGTTTTCACCAAGTGTTTTGGAATACCATCAACCGGCATAATGTATGGTAGGTTGATTTCGGTGCTGGTAGAACTTGATAATTCTACTTTTGCTTTTTCAGCAGCTTCTTTAAGGCGTTGTAATGCCATAGGGTCACGGAGTAAATCGACACCTTCGTCTTTTTTGAATTCCTCTGCTAACCAGTCTATAATAACTTGGTCAAAATCGTCACCACCAAGGTGTGTGTCACCATTTGTAGAACGTACTTCATATACGCCGTCTCCTAATTCGAGAATTGAAATGTCGAATGTTCCACCACCTAAGTCAAACACTGCAACTTTAATGTCTTTATCTTTTTTGTCTAACCCATATGCAAGTGCTGCTGCTGTTGGTTCGTTAATAATACGTTTTACAGTCAATCCTGAAATTTCTCCGGCTTCTTTTGTTGCCTGACGTTGTGCGTCGTTGAAATATGCAGGCACCGTAACAACAGCTTCGGTAACTTCTTGTCCTAAATAATCTTCAGCTGTTTTCTTCATTTTTTGAAGAATCATTGCTGAAATTTCTTGGGGAGAAAACTGACGGTCGTCAATTTGAACACGTGGGGTGTTGTTGTCTCCTTTTGTGATTTTATATGGAACTCTGCTAATTTCTGTTTTAACAGAATCATATGTTTCACCCATAAATCGTTTTATGGAATTTATTGTTTTTGCAGGATTTGTTATTGCTTGTCGTTTTGCCGGATCTCCGATTTTTCGTTCTCCGTTTTCAACAAATGCTACCATCGATGGTGTTGTTCGTTTCCCTTCGCTGTTTGGAATTACAACGGGTTCGTTACCTTCCATTACAGAGACGCACGAGTTGGTAGTTCCTAAGTCAATTCCTATTATTTTTCCCATGTTATAAATTTTTTAATATTCAAATTTTTTATTTTCGAATACATTTGTTCAATGAATGTGCCATCATTATTTTATGCAATTGTGTCACATTATTTCTATTTATATACTATGTTATTATGGCATGTTTTTATGTGAGCATATATTGTGATGTTTTTATTTTGCTGTGAGCAAGTGTTTTAATGTGTGTTTATTCGGGTGTGGTAAGTGGGTGTGACAAATAGGCATATGTATTTTTTTGGCGTAGACCGATAAAAATTGCTGATTAAAAACACATATTTGTCTGTTTTATTTGACTGTTTTTTTTATTTTTTTATTTATTATTAAATGTATATTTACCTTTCAAAAAATTGACCTATGATTCATGATATAGATACTATTAAAAACAACTTTACGCGGCTCGAAGAACGAATAAAAAGCCTTTCTCAAAAAATATCTCGTCCCTTAACTCTCTCTGAGAAGATTCTGTTTTCTCATGTAGATGAATCGGATTTTTCAAAATTACCGGAAATACGACGTGGCCAGGATTATTTATATTTTTATCCTGATAGAGTTGCTATGCAAGATGCAACTGCTCAAATGGCATTGTTGCAGTTTATGAATGCGAATAAGAAAACTGTTACCGTGCCTTCATCGGTTCATTGTGACCATCTTGTAGTGGCTGAAAATGGGAATGATTCTGATTTGCTATTTGCACAACAGTCAAATGCTGAAGTGTATGATTTTTTACAGAGTGTATCGCAAAAATATGGCATTGGCTTTTGGAAACCGGGAGCGGGAATAATTCACCAAATTGTATTGGAAAATTATGCTTTTCCGGGCGGTCTTCTTATTGGTACCGACAGTCATACGGTGAATGCTGGTGGTCTTGGAATGATTGCGGTGGGGGTTGGCGGTGCCGATGCTGCTGATGTTATGTCGGGTATGCCATGGGAATTGAAAATGCCAAAATTAATAGGAGTTAAATTAATTGGCACCCTTCCTAAATGGGTGGCACCAAAGGATATAATTTTAAAATTAGCCGGTTTGTTGACTGTCAAAGGTGCAACAAATGCTATTATTGAATATTTTGGTGAAGGTACTCGCAGTTTGTCATGCACAGGTAAAGCTACTATTTGTAATATGGGGGCTGAAGTGGGGGCAACAACCTCTATTTTCGCATATGACGATTCTATGAAAGAGTATTTATCGTTTACGCTGCGTGATGAAATTGTGGAGATGGCTGATGCGGTTTCTTCTTTTTTAGTGCCAGATGCAGAAGTTGAAGCACAACCGGAAAAATATTACGATTCGGTTGTTGAGATTAATTTGTCTGAATTGGAACCATACATAAACGGACCGTTTTCGCCTGATGTTGCAACGCCTTTATCTGAATTTGCCGCTCGTGCAAAAGCTGAAGGATGGCCACTCGATTTGCAGGTTGGTCTCATTGGTTCGTGCACAAATTCTTCTTATGAAGATCTTACGCATGCGGCTTCTCTTGCTCGTCAGGTGTATGATAAAAAAATACCAATTACAACCGAATTTTATGTGTCGCCGGGTTCTGAGATGATTAAAGAAACAGCTCAACGTGATGGTTTGATTGCTGATTTTGAGAAAATAGGAGCAGTTGTGCTGGCAAATGCCTGTGGTCCATGTATTGGTCAATGGAAGCGAAAAAATGATAATCCGGATGAACCAAATTCTATTATAACGTCATTTAATAGAAATTTTGCAAAACGGAACGATGGCAATCCTCATACCTTTTCGTTTGTTGCTTCGCCTGAAATTGTGACAGCTCTTACTATTGCAGGAAGAATTGATTTTAATCCGGCTACTGATTATATTACAAATTCTCAAGGAGAAAAGGTCTTGTTGGATTCTCCGTATGGTGATGTGTATCCTAGTGATGGATTTGTCGAAGGTGAAAAAAGTTTTATTCCGCCGAGCTTGGAATATCAAGATACTGAAGTGATTATTAATCCTTCGTCGCAGCGTTTACAAAAGTTATTTCCCTTTGCAGCCTGGGATGGAAATGATATTGAATGTGCACAGTTGTTAATAAAAACAGCCGGAAAATGCACGACGGACCATATTTCTATGGCGGGTCCGTGGTTGCGGTTTCGCGGCCATTTAGAAAATATTTCTGATAATTTATTAATGGGGGCTGTCAATGCCTTTAATCAACAAACAAATTTGGTGTTAAATTCAATTACGGGTGAATATGATAAAGTATCGGCTGTTGCCAAGTATTTGAAACAACATGGGAAGAGTTCTATTGTTATTGCTGAAGATAATTATGGCGAAGGCTCTTCGCGAGAACATGCTGCCATGGAACCGCGATTTCTTGGTGTTCGGGCAGTTATTGCCAAATCATTTGCACGAATTCATGAAACGAATTTGAAAAAACAAGGGGTCTTGGCTCTTACATTCCTGTCTCTTGCCGATTATGATAAAATTAGGGAAGATGATATGATTTCTATTATCGGCTTAGATTCTTTTGTTCCCGGTACAAACTTGAAAGTTGAATTGCTGCATGCAGATAATTCAAAAGATACATTTGAAGTTGCTCATACCTATAATGAAACACAAATAGAGTGGTTTCGTGTAGGAAGTGCATTAAATTTATTAGCAAAAAAACAGTAAATAATAAACATATGGAAAATACAGAATTAATTACACGATTATCTGAATTGGTAAAAGAAAGTTGTCGATTAGATAATGAGCTTTTTCAACAGTATGATGTGAAAAGGGGTTTGCGTAATCGTGATCATAGTGGCGTGTTGGTAGGGCTAACAAATATTGGTAATGTGTTAGGGTATCAAAAAAATGAGGAAACCGGAAAATTAGATCCAATTCCGGGCGAATTACGATATCGTGATATTGAAATAACAGAATTGGTTCATGGCTGTCAAAAATCGGGGATGCACGGTTTTGAGGAAACGGCATATTTATTACTTGCAGGTTCGTTACCTAATAAATCTGACCATAAAGCCTTTACCGATTATTTGGCTTCAAAGCGTGATTTGACGAGTTCGTTTACGAAAAACATGATTCTTTCGCTTCGCGGTAAAGATATTATGAATATTTTGGCTCGTTCGGTGCTGGCATTGTATACTTTAGAAAAAGATGGCGATAATACTTCACGCGAGAATTTGGTGCGTCAATCTCTAAATTTATTGGCAAAAGTTCCGGTTGTTATTGCATATTCCTATCATGCTATGATGAATGCATATCACAGAAAGGAATTAGTTATTCGTCATCCTGACCCAAAATTAACAACTGCGGAGAATTTTTTGTATTTAATGAAAGGTGCCGATAATTATACTGCTCTTGAGGCAGAGATTCTGGACTTGTCACTTATATTACATGCTGACCACGGTGGTGGTAATAACTCAACATTTACTATTCGGGTAACGAGTTCTTCGGGTACGGATACGTATGCTGCGGTTGCATCTGCTATTGCTTCGCTTAAAGGCCCATTGCATGGTGGTGCAAACTTGCAGGTAGAAGATATGATGGATAATATTCGTGAAAATTTGTCTGACTGGGAGGATGAAGATGAAATTTATGAATATCTGATGAAGATTTTGCGGAAAGAGGCGTTCAATAAAACAGGAAAAATCTACGGAATTGGTCATGCAATATATACTGTGTCTGACCCACGTGCTATTTTGCTTAAAGAACGTGCCGGTCAGTTGGCTAAGGAAAAAGGGCTTGAAAAGGAATTTATTTTATATACGAAAATTGAACGTTTGGCTCAAAAAGCTTTTTATGATTTCAAAACCGGAACTGATAAGCATGTCTGTGCTAATGTTGACTTTTATTCGGGTTTTGTGTACAAGGCTATTGGTATTCCAAAAGAGGTGTTTACGCCAATATTTGCTATGTCTCGTATGGCAGGCTGGTGTGCTCACCGTATAGAGGAGTTGAACTTCGATCAACGTCGCATTATTCGTCCGGCTTATAAATCAGTATATACCGGTCCGGGATATGCTCCAATTGATGAACGAAAATAGTATTGTATTTAACATTTAAAAAAAGCCTGATTTATTCAGGCTTTTTTGTGTTTTATAGTTTTATTAATGCAGTATTATTATTTACTATATCCCGACTTATCTATTGAAAGATTCCAAATAATTGGAAGAGATAATATATGCTCAAAACCATACCGGTAAAAAAGGATATGTGAACGATGTTGGTATTATAAGATAATTTTGTAGGGCCATGCGAAAGGATTAATTGCGTTGATCTGAAGGTTCGCATCTGTAGCAGTGCTAAATTGAATTTGATATCACTTTTAAACCCAAGGCGTTGCCATTGGGCAAGATTGTACTGCCACTTCGTGGCGTTATATTCTGCTTATATTTATGGTATTACTGTTTTTTTAATTTGTTTTACGACGTGAATAACAAATATATATAATTTTTTCTGTTTCAAAAAAATAGTACAATTCACAAATAGACTGATTTTTTATATTGCCTTGCAGGGCGTAATTGAATTTGATATCACTTTTAAACCCAAGGCGTTGCCATTGGGCAAGATTATACTGCCACTTTGTGGCGTTTGGAATGTGTGTTTTAGGTAAGGTGTTTTTTTTTGTGAAATTTGTATTCAACGCAAAACAGGCTGAAAGCCTATACTAATTCAGCCCAACGGCAACGCCTTGGGAATATAATACATGTCGTATACCATAACGCCCTGAAAGGGCAATATAAAAAAATATTTCAAAATTGCTTAACTTAATGACATTGTTCGCAAGGCAGCGGTGTATGAATGAATTACCATCTTACACCTGATAAATATCATCGCTTTTTATCAATTTCATTTTATTTTTTTGCAACACAGTAATTACATCTTGAATTGACGATGAGCGAATTACCACTGATGCTTGTTCGCCATCGGCAAATGCATATAAATAGTCGATATTGATGTCGTTTGC
>JAQICB010000033.1 GCA_027858745.1 Bacteroidales bacterium | reverse complement strand
ATGGTTTGAAATTAAGCCTGAAATATTTTTACAAAACCCTGATGAATTTAAAGATAAAGTTTTATCTTTGTTATTAATTAACACAAGTTATCATAAACAACCTTGTGAAACTTGACAATAATCTATTTATTACAAGAAGATGATTTTTGTTTTTTAGCCTCTTTTTTTCGTTCATACTGGCAACACCCGGGAAGATTGGCATACACTTCGTCGTTTGCTGTAAACAGTTCGGTATCGTGACCAACAGCGGCAATAGATTTTTGAATTGCCGACACATTCGTTTGAGACTCATCAAAACTTACGGTAAGTTTTTGTTCAGAACTGTTCCATTCAGCTGACGAAACACCGTCAACACCAAGGGCTGTTTGTTCTATTCGTTCTTCACACATACTACAACTGCCTTGAACAGTAAAGCTTTGTGTGGTTTTTTGTGCATACGTATTTGCCGATAAAAGCGAAAAAAATGCTATAAGTAAAAATGTGTTTTTTGTTTTCATATCTGTATTGTTTTTATATTATAGTATCTAAGACAGATGTTGTATAACAAACTTACAGAAAAAAAACTAATCTTTTACACACCGAACATTAGATCCCTGTCTTTTATCTTCTGAAGATATTTCAACAATACTGCTTGCCCCATCTATCAACATAGTATGAGCTGTATACATATCATTTTCGGATGCACTCCACAGAAAACTCACAAGCAAACCGGAAACAAAATCTCCATTATAAATACGAAAATTAGACGTCATAACAGAAAACCCGCTTGTGTTGTTTAACTCAGGAGTATTACAGGGAGCTCCTTCATCAGAACTTGGAGAATCCCAATTGCTTAATTCTGAAGATAGTGATTTAGCAAGTTTGTTTTCTTCAGTTGAACCATCAAAATTATATCCATTTTCAATTAAGTAATCAAACAATATATTCCAGTCATTATTTGTTGGCACATGCCATCCGTCCGGGCATAATTTGTCTGTTTCAACAGCAAACCAGTTGTATAATGCTCCTTGCGTTTCGGCATACACATCAAAGTTGTTGTGTGGCCAACAATATGCATCAGTAAATGTATTATCCCATATAGTATTATTTGTTATGTGTTCTATATTTGAGCCATCATTAAATTTTGTGGTTCGCAAATTTTGAGTCATCCATGTTTGTGAGCCTATATCAATAGTGGAATATATATTATCTTCAATATCAGTCACAAAATCATATTTAAAATCAGGATTTAAAAATGGGAACGTAACTGTTGTGAAAACCATTGTGCTGCCATATGCAGTTCCATTTTCATTGTTAGCATATGCACGAACATAATAAGTTGTATTAATACCTAAACTATCTAGCTTGGTGGTAAACGAACCAACTCCTAATCCATTTGTAAGTAATGTATCGTTAATCGTAGGTGTTGGAGATTGACTCATACAAAAACCACGATCTGTAACTATATATCCGGCATCATCAGTAACTGTTCCCTCACAAATTGCAGAAATTAATGTAACATCAGTTACATTTGTACTTTGAACTGTGGGTATATTAAGAGAACCGTCATTATCTGATTCATTTGTTTCTAAAACTATGGTGTTCCCATAAGCTGTTCCTATTTCGTTTGTTGCAAAAGAACGTACATAATACCTTGTATTTGCTTCCAAATTTGTCATATTACATTCAAAAGCCATCAATCCCTTTTCAACAGTGTTATTATCGTTAATAGTGGGACTAACTGAGGTACTCCAACATATTCCACATTCCGAAATTTCTGAACCACCATTAGTTATAATTTCGCCACCTGATATTGCGGAATTATCAGTAATACCGGTAACAACATAAGTAATAACTTCGGGTAAGTTTGCATTTGTTGATTCTTCTTTATTACATGAGATTGTAATACTAAAAATCATAAGTAACAGAGTGATTTGTTTCATGATATGTGTATTTTGGTATGAGTATACAAATATACTTTTTTTTGTAAACACACAAAAATCTACACAATAAATTGATATTTTTTTTAAAAAAGATGTCCTTCTTGTGTTGGTGTATCTTCACTACCATCAGAAAAGCGAACAAGGATTTTGGTATTTTTGTCGATGTGCAAAAATTTGGTTAATTGAGAGGAGGGAACACATATTTCTAAAAAACCGGTAAAACTAAATACAGCGAGGATTTTTGATGGGTCTCCTTCGGAATAATCGCGTGCAATAAAATCGGTTATAAATTGTGTTCGCTCAGATCCAACAATGATAGAGAATTGTTTTCCCTCTGCCATTTCGTAGAATTCCTGCTTGCTAATGTTGGTAATGCCATTGCCATACACATCAAAATATTGAAACGAACCGAGTAATTCATTATTCCTGCGAACCGGGAGGGAGACTAATCTTCCCAATCGGCAGCTTGTGTGTGTGCCAATTTCTTCGGGTTTTTTGCCTTGTGCTAATTGAAAAACGGTTTCGGTAAATACATCAATTTCGGGAAAAGAGTCATGGGAAACATCGTTTTTGGTAATTGCAAAAACCTGTTCGGGAATTTCACCAAAAATCATTTCCCACATTCCATTATTTGGACCGATAAAAAAATGCTTGTTATGTTCGAAGCAAATAAATTCGCGTTTTGTATCTGTTATGCTCCCAATATTCCCACCAACGCCCACAATGTGTATTGTTCCTTCGGCAAAATAAGTGTACCCGTTTTGTACGGCATATACTGCTTTTACGGGGTTTAATGCATCTATTGTATGGGTAATGTCAATTAATTGAATATGAGGTGCACCCTGCACTAACCGTCCTTTAAATGCACCGGAATATATTCCGTCGCCGCCCCAATCTGTGGTTAATGTAACTGTTGTCATTATTCAAAAAATTTTAGTAAAAATAAGAATAAAATAGTACTTTTGCGATTCAAATGAACATATTATTTTGAAAGTGTAAAGTTTCACCACGTTGTTAATGGAAAAACTTCCCCCTTCCTTTGCGAAGTGGAGCGTAGCGGAACGAAGCAAAGGAAGGGGGAAGTATCACTATAAATGATAACTTGCTTAATT
>JAQICB010000026.1 GCA_027858745.1 Bacteroidales bacterium | reverse complement strand
CAGTATAATATAGCCCAATGGCAACGCCTTGGGTTGTGTGTAATACACTGATAAAAAGCGCCCTGAAAGGGCAGCCTATAATTATAGAGAAATATATATACTTAACTTAATGACATTGAACGGGAGGTCCCAGATAAAACAAACTAGACACTCGGGTAGCATCAATATGTTCGATTAACAGCCACATCATGGTATATGCTCCCAGGGAAGGTCATTAGCACAAAGAACTGTCGGTGCACCATCCACGTCATTGCGAACGGAACGCAGTGAAGTGTGGCAATCTCTGTCAATAATGCTTAATGATGAATGCTTAACGCTTAATATCCTGTTAATGCCTGAAATAAGGTGTTCATATAAAATTCGTAATTATTCTGTGGTTATCTGTGTCATCTGTGGTGGAAAACAATGCTTAATGCATCAAAAAATAAATACCTTTCTAGCTTTTCTTTAGCTGCAAAAACATTACAAATTACATTTCTGTATGTGAATATTTCACCATTATGCACTTTGTATCAGCACTTAAAAGTGTATCTATTGTCATTATATACCAACAAGGTCCTCCTATGAAACCTTGCATTATTTTTTCTTTTAAATCCGCCACATTATTAACCTGAGTTCGATATGATTTTTTAGGTTCAGAACGCATATAAATAGTGAGGTTCAATCAAAAATAATGAAATAATAACGGGTTATTTTAAATTATTTTTGAGCTGAAGATTGCTGTTTATAAGCGGAAAAAATATGCTTTGTATAAAAAACAGTTTTTCTGCATTAAATTATTTCACAATAGCTTGCTATTATTCAATAATTTTTCTTGATAAACAGCTTTTTATATCAACCGAAGACAAAGGACGAGCTCAGCGGAGCTAATCTGAACTCGAAAAATTACGTCGAAATCAGGTTGTAAATTTACTTCACACAAGTTACAATTGAATTTGCTTCACCAAATTCATTTGCAATATAACTATCTGCTTCAGGGTCATTTTCCCATCGCTCATCATCAATAATAAACTTATATTGATAAGATTTACCTGTTTCGAGAGTGACACTCACACTACCGGCAGCTTTAATAATACGGACTTGATGTGTTTCGGAATTCCAATCATTGAACTCTCCCACTACAGCGGCTTTTTTTGAACCTGCTAAAATATCAGCAGGAACCTGAAATGTCACTTTACATTCAGGTTTAGTTTTTGAGAAGTTTTTTTTCATTTTTGTAATTTAATTAATTATTTATATTCAAATATATGAGATAAATAATTGAAAAAAAAAGGAAAAACAAAAAAAAATCTTCTCATACATATACATACAAGAAGATTTTTTTTTATCTAGTAAAAATAATTGTATCAAAATTATTCACCTCTTATTGCAGCGATGCCCGGAAGTTGTTTCCCTTCCATATATTCTAACATTGCACCACCACCGGTAGAAACATAACTTACCTTGTCTGCTAATTTATTTTTATTAATTGCAGCAACAGAGTCACCTCCACCAACAAGAGTAAAGGCTCCTTTTTCAGTTGCTTCTGCGAGAGCATGAGCAACCGAAGATGTACCTTTAGAAAATTTATCCATTTCAAATACACCCATAGGACCATTCCATAAAACTATTTTAGATTCAGATATTACTTTCGAAAATAATGCAATAGTTTCATCAGCAATATCCAATCCCATCCAACCGTCTGGTGTTTCATCTGTCTTAGACACAGAAGTTTTTGCATTAGCATCAAATTTATCAGCATTCACAGCATCAACAGGCAAATACACCTGAACATTATTCTCTTTTGCTTTTTTTAGGATATCAAGAGCTAAATCTAATTTATCTTCTTCGCACAAAGAATTTCCGATTTGTCCGCCCTGAGCTTTAATAAAAGTATACGTCATACCACCACCAATAATTAAATTATCCATAGTTGGTAACAAACGAGAAATTATTTGAATTTTATCAGAAACTTTAGCTCCACCCATAATAGCAGTTTTCGGTGTGTCTTTTGATTGAAGCACCAAATCCATAGATTTTAATTCGCTATTAATTAAAAAGCCAAACATTTTATTATTTTCATCAAATAAATCAGCAATAAGTGCTGTTGAAGCATGTGCACGATGAGCTGTACCGAAAGCATCATTTACATATACATCAGCATATGAAGCCAGGGTTTTAATAAAATCTTGTTGAGACTCTTTTACCTGAGCTTTCGCTGCAACTTTTTCTTCGTCCGACGCATCATCTGCCACACGAGGTTTCCCTTCTTCTTCTTCATAAAAGCGAAGATTTTCCAATAATAATATTTCACCTGCTTGTAAAGAAGATGCTTCTGATTGAGCTTTCAAGCAATCTTCAACAAATTTAATTTCTTTACCACCTAGATTTTCAGACAATTTAGAAATTATTTGTTTTAAAGAAAATTGAGGATCAGGATTCTTTTTTGGTCGCCCCATATGAGACATAAGAATAACCGAACCACCATCAGATAAGATTTTATTTATTGTAGGCAACGCGCCACGAATACGTGTATCATCGGTAACCTCTTTTGTTTCTTTGTGTAACGGAACATTAAAATCTACTCTTACGATAGCTTTTTTGCCGGCAAAATTATAATTATCAATCAATTGCATTATTTAACCTTTTAAAATTTAACATCATATTAATTAGCTTCAAAGATAAAAAAAAAGGATTATGTACTACATATTTTTTATATTCATTATATTATTTTTTTTCTGCACATATATTTACAAAAAAAAATCTCCATATTTCTTTAGTTTATAGAAAGATAAAAAAAATATGCAAAAAAAATAATATTTTTATGCATATACTATTTGGCAGAATTAAAAAAACTACTACTTTTGCACCTGTCTTTTCGAGACAAACAGATTCAGTAGCTCAGCTGGTAGAGCACATCCCTTTTAAGGATGGGGTCCTGGGTTCGAACCCCAGCTGAATCACAAAAAGGTGGTTATTAATTTTAATCACCTTTTTTATTTTAAAACACCTGCTCTGATAGTAAAGCATTCTATGGGTCAAGTCAAAAAGTTGTGGATTTTCGATTTTAAGCATACATTTTTAAAATCGCAAAAAAACTCAAACAATACTTATATTAAAGTTTGAGTATCTTATTCATAAATATTTTATTATCTATTTGTAAATGAATAAAATAAAGTCCATTTGAGAAGTTTGATATATCAACATTTTTCACATTTGCACATTCAATTAATAATAAACCTGTAGAAGAGTAAATTTTTAATTCAAATTCTATATCTGAATCAAAATATACCACCCCACTTGTTGGATTAGGATAAAATGAAAAAAGTTCTTCGGAATAATTATCAATACCAGTTGGTATATTCACAACTGAAATATAACTACTTTTGGTAATAGTATCATCACCAGCACTATTTGCACAAGTTAAGGAAACTTGATACATGCCTTCTGAACTATAAGTAACTGAAGGGTTTTGTTGGGTTGATGTTGTCGGAGTTCCTCCTTCAAAAGACCAACTCCATGAATTTGGATTATTTATTGATAAATCCGTAAATTGAATATTCAAAGGAGCTTCTCCTGATTGAACATCAGCAGTAAAATCTGCTATTGGCACTAAATCTAAGTATCTATCACCCACAGTATAAAAAACGGGCCACTTAGCATAATTCACTATAATTGAAGGAATTCCAACACCTGCTATTTTATTTGCAGACAAAGAAGTAACCGCAACAACTTCTTCATCACTCATGTTTAATGCTGAAAATGCTATTTTATCATCATTTTTTGAGAAGCTTGGGTATCCAATTATTGCATTAGTAGTTATCAAATCTACTTCACCTGTTAATATATTAGCTCCAAATATACCATACTCATTTATATCACTATCAAAGTAATCAAATGCTATTATATGTGGAGAATTTTTCGAAAATGTGGGGTTTCCAATACTGATGTTTTCGGGAAGAGAACCATAGAGTTTATTAATTGTACCATCTCCAAAATCATTTGTACTATTATCCCAAACTTTTATAAAGCCAATATCCCAATACATAATATTATCACCCAAAGATGAGTTTAACACATTAAAAGCATCATAAATCAAATACTCTCCCGTATGGTCAAATTCAATTGCATCTGCAAATAAAACACCACCGGCATCAGTTCCGCCGTGGCTCGTTGTTGGATTATATAGCCTAAACTTAGACCAC
The DNA here is from genome assembly GCA_027858745.1 of Bacteroidales bacterium. Taxonomy (GTDB): domain Bacteria; phylum Bacteroidota; class Bacteroidia; order Bacteroidales; family UBA1715; genus JAQICB01. The sequence continues at coordinate 46,813 of JAQICB010000026.1, read as the reverse complement.
TGCTCGCTAATAAAATCATACACATATATAGCTGTATCTATTTCAGTGGAAATAGCTGCTAAACGATTCCCATCTTTCGAAATAGCAACATTATCAAAAAATGCATTATCTGAGAAATACGACTCTTGAATATCATCAGGGTCAGTACTTATCACTTTTATTTTATCATCCATTGCAACAAAAACAGCCACAGTACCATCATCTGACACACTTACACTTCCTTTCATTTCTGTAGTAGATAAAGCATAAAAATCTTCACCAATTACTGAAGATCTATACAATGTATTTGAGTTGAAAAAATCGGTATCATAGGTTAATAAATGGTCTTGTCCGAGATTTACAGGATAATCCTGTGCATAATCAATACTTTCTTCTTCAAATATTCCAACTGAATCAAAGGCATAACCAGCTTCAATAACTTCATTAGAACTATCTCCATATAAATCCTCAGCAGATTGTATAACTGCTATTCTCAAATCTATAAATTGAGACTTTCTTGTGAGATAATTTGTTAATGCACGGTAAAATACTTGTTCTGCTTTATCTTTACTTATAGCAGTTGCGTAGAGATAATAAGCATAATTCCCAATACCACTATTTATATGAACGCCTCCATTATCTTGTAAGCCGATATACATTTCCGAAATATGCTTGGGTTGCCAGTAATAATCAGTTATTGAAGTTCCTGTATTGTGTGGGTCAGACATATTTCTAAGAGCACCTGATGGGGAAAACGATGTTTTGGTAACATCCTCTCCAATTAACCAATCATCTCTATCAACCATTGCTCCGAATATATCAGCAAATGTTTCATTTATTGCTCCCGATTCACCATAATATTCAAGATTAGCAGTATTGGAAACAACTCCATGTCCGAGTTCATGAGCAATAACGTCTAAAGCACCTGCCAGAGAATAAAATGCAGAACCACCATTACCATAAAAAGCAGCTTGACCATTCCAAAAAGCATTTTCCATAGAACTACCATCTTCATTAGCAACATTAATAAATGATATTATATTACCTCCTTGACCATTTATTGAGTTTCGACCAAAAGTGTTTTCAAAATATTCATATGTAGCTGTTGCATTATAATGAGCAGAAACTGCTGTTTGATTTGACCATGTATTATCAACTGAAGATATTGTTGTATAGTCCAAATTAACAGTTGACGTGTTATTTGCATTTAAGGTTAAAATAATGCCTTCTTGAGATATGGTATCATACATATTTTCTGAGGTGTTTTTCAAAAAATAGGTTCCGTTTTCAAGATAGGTATTAATAGTTCTTAAAACGTTATTTAAATCATATGCTGTTGAAGTTGACGCCCCATCGGAATGTGTATTATTAAACTCTTTAATAATTGAACCATTATGTGCATCTATAAAATATTTCCATTCCTGAAGAAAATTTGGACGTATTATAATTTCATATACAAGACTTTCCTCATAAATAATAAGGGTAATATCAGGAGCATTATATTTCAATATTTCTTTTTGCTTTTCAGACAAGTCTTTTTGAACTGTTTTTGTTGCCAAATCTACATTTACAATATTTAATGCCTCATTTTTTGAGATATAAGGTGTTATATTTATTGTATCAACAATTTCATATATATATCCATTAAAAATATCATTTCTTGAACCAATATGAACAAATGATTCCGCACCATATACTTTTATTCCCTTATAATATTGCTGTGCTTTAATATGAGTAATTCCAAGTTTATCTGTATGACTTTTTGTTATTTTCAATTGCATTCTTGGGTCAGACAACTTTGTTATTTGTTTTGAAGAGTTATGAAAAGAATAAAATTGCTCTTCAATTGTGTGTACTATTGAGGATTTTAATATAGACTTGTCTTTCTCAAAGAATCTCGGAATTTTATTTTGATTAATGTGAGGTTTCTTTAAATTATGAGAAACAGAAAAAGTATTTGGTGAGTTACTTGCAGATTTAAAATTTGATTTAGCTGTAATTTTATTGAAGTTTATGTTTGTTTTTGTAATACCAGAAGTTTTTTTTGAAAATGCTTTAAATACATTGCCGGTTTGTGCTTCCATTGTAAAAAAAGATACAAACACTAATACTGAAAAAAGTATAATCTGCTTCATAATTGTATCATTTTAATGTTTTGACTAAGGTTTTGTAGAATTGCTTTATACTATCATTTTGAGTTCGGTCTGACCAGGTTATCCTATTATTATACGTAGAAGATTGCACCTCTATAAAATAAGTCATATTACCTTTCTCATTCAGTTTTAGATTCATGAAATTCAGCTCTCCGATTTGTTTTTCAATATTTTCTATTTCTGAATTTTCTATTTGATTTATAAGACTCAAATTATCAGATGTGTTTTTATAGACTTTCCCATCATTTTTAATCAAATATTCATGAGTCATGCCCGTAAAACCACCGCTACTCCCAAATTTTATTTTAATAAAACTTGTAGTCGAATTTTCCGCTTGTTTCTGTGTTGCACAACTAATTGTCACAACAGCTAAAATCATAATCCTAAAAATTTTCATATGATTTTTTTATTAGTTTATAATCTCCACATTATTTGTATATGGCTCTGCTACGCCAATAGTGCGTATTAAAACTTCTCAAACCTGTCTCATAACAGTTCCCTTCTCTCGCACCTTCAAACAGTGATTTCTTATTCCAAAATCAAAAAAAACATCACACAAGGCACTTAGAACCTTTACCGATCCTCCCCCTCTATTTCGTACAAACGGGTTCTATTCATAAATGCACTATAGCCGATGCTTTGGTATCCTGTTGGGTATTCCTCCATAAAATAATAGGTTGCACCCCAAGAATGTTCTACACGGGTATATACTTCAACAACCTCACCATTATTCAAGATAACACGGGTAATTTTCTTATTTGGTGTTTCAGAATATTCAACAGTTCGTTCTTCCGGATATCTTTTTCTCAAGGAATCTTGATAGGTCTTATAGTCTACAACTTCAGGGTAATCAGGAGGATCCTGCGGAATAACTTGTTGAGAAACCTCAGGTTTATCTTGATTTTCTTGAATAGTATCAATTACCGTTTCTTCAAGAGGATCTTCAACTACCTCTACCGGCATTTCGGGCTCCGGCTCTATCGTTTCTTCAACTGGAATTTCGGGGCTCGTAAAATCAACTGCACGCTCTTCAGGCTCAGGTTCTGCAATTGGTGTTTCAGTATCAACCGGCACTTGAATAACATCTTCGTCTACATATGTTTCGTTATAGAAATCATTCATCGCACTTTGTAATTCTTGTTTTTCTTCAGGACTCTGTGCCATCAAATCAATCTGTTTTCGTATTTCTTGTTTAAAAATAGAATCAACTTGTTCTTCCGTTAAAGGAACATAAGTAGGGTAAGTGTCTTCTGTTTGCTCTGGTTCAAGCAATGCAAATTCCTGTTCGACAATAGAATCGACATTTACCCCTAATATCTGAGCTTTATTTTCAAATCGTTCCAATTCAGTTCGTATATCCTCTATTTTATACTGTGGGTATTTTCTGTTGGGACGCAATTTGCTGGCTTTATTAAATAATTGTCGGGAAGCATAATAATGCTCTGAATTATAAAACTTTGTTGCTTGATTAATTAATGCAATATATTTTTTTTCGGTAAGTATCTCTTCTTCTCGAATAGCTTTTCCTTCTTTTGTCATGAGCTTTTTCTTCTCAAACAGTTCATAATTAACTATTCGTTGCTGCACCATATAATCGACATCAATATCATAATTAAATCCTTTGAGTGACTGTTTGTACGCAATAGTATGAAACGTGCCCCTAAACAAGTGGGCATACATACTGTCCGGTTCGAAAAAATGAAAAGATATTTCCATTGGTCGGTAACAACACTGCTGAGCATCTTCCGGCAACACAAGTTGTGCTTCAAATTCTACAGTAGTATATCCGGGTTTGGAAAACGAAATGGTATAATTTTCACCATAGGGTAACTTCAACAGGTACGACCCACTTTTTTCAATAGGATTATGATACACCGTTTTGTATGTTTCAGAATTAAGAACTTTCAGCCAGGCACCGTCAAGTGTTCCCTCTTCAACACTTACGGTTCCGTGTATCATTAAAGAACTTTGAGCAGTTGCACCTGAATAAGCAAACAAACTTGCAATAAATATGGTGTAAAATAAGGTTTTCTGAAATATATACATGTGTGAGATTTTTTCTAATCAGTTTTCATTTTTATTATATATGCAAATATAAATAATTTTATGTCTTAAACTTAGGTCTTATTATTAAAAATAATTATTAACGTGTGTTCGAGGTTCTTTTTTAAGTTCCTAATCTTATTCGACTGAAACAATTTGATGTAAAACACTAAAAATCAATATTTTTTAACAAAGAACATAGAGATGCCATGAAGATTAATAACAAAAATATTTCGTATTTTACACAAAAAATACTCATATACACAAATAAACAGCAATCTTCTTCTTGCCCTAGAATCGTGGGACGGATTGTACTGATAATACTGTTGGTTTTCAATTGAATCTTAACATTTATGTGCGTTCTGAACTCAATAATTATTTCGAACTTACATTATTATCTCTCAAAATTTCTACCACCTTTTTTGTTTGTGCTTCCAGAGGCTCTTCGCCATCTATCCAGTGAATAAAAACCCCTCGTCTTTCCATTCCGCGAAACCAGGTCATTTGACGTTTCGCAAATTGAAAAATAGCAGTTAGTAAAGATTGTTCAAATTCAGATTTGGCTAATTGATTCTGCACATATAATGAGGCATATTTATATTCTAGACCATAATACTGCAATGTTTCATGACTTACTCCCTGCTTAAGCAATTGTTCGACTTCTTCTATTAAACCTTCATGAAGACGATTGTGAAGCCGTGTTGCAATACGTTCGCGACGCAGTTCGCGACTTATATGTATACCGATTACCACTGGTGTGAAATTGAGATTAAAAGACGTCATGTTGTCGCCATGTTTGTGCTCGTATTGAGCAATTTCGAGTGCTCTAATCAATCGTTTTTTTGAATCAACATCGGTGGTATTATGCAACTCTTTATACGATTGAAGCTCTGCTACTAAATCATCATACGTACGACGTTCACAAGCTTTTCTAAATTCAATATCTTCGGGGACTTTGTGTAAATTGTATTTTTTAATAATTGATTCTAAATACATTCCGGTACCTCCACAAACAAGTGGCAGTTGGTTACGAGATATTATATTGTGATATGCAGCCACAAAATCGTGCATAAATTCATATAAATTATAAGCATATCCGGCAGGAACTATATCAATTAAATGATATTTCACGACTGTATTATCAATAGAATATTCGTGCAAATCTTTCCCGGTTCCAATATCCATTCCGGCATATACTTGGCGAGAGTCCGCACTCATAATCTCTGCACCAATCTGATGTGCAACAGATACTGCAAGTGAAGTTTTTCCACTTGCCGTGGGTCCCAAAATAAGCGGTAATTGTTGTGTATGTATCAAAAAATATTTTTTAAATAGAATGTTTTCGAATAGTAAAAAAATTGCTTCTCTGTGTAAAAAAACTATATTTGTCAAACAAATTTAACAAAAAAGTAAGAGTTAAACTATTATGGCACTCACAAAAGTTTCTATACAAAATAAAAAAGCATTTCACGAATATGAAATTATTGAAACGCACACTGCCGGCATTGTTTTAACAGGTACTGAAATAAAATCTATTCGTGAAGCAAAAGCAAGTATTCGTGAAGCATACTGTTACGTCCACAGAGATGAAATTTGGATAAAAGGCATGACCATTGCCACCTATTCATTTGGCAGTTATAACAATCATCAAACTGACCGTGAACGGAAATTATTATTACGAAAAAAAGAGATACTTAAGATCAGAGAAAAGCTCAAAGATAAAGGCACAACACTTATTCCAACAAAAGTATTTATCACCGGACGCGGGTGGGCAAAAATTAATTTTGGATTGGCTCGAGGTAAAAAACTACACGATAAACGAGAGTCAATAAAAGCACGTGATGCTAAAAAAGATATTGACCGTGCTATAAAACGTTATTAAGCTATTTTATTGGTATGGATATAGATTTTTCAACATATATTATTGGTCCTTTACTCATTTTCACTGCTCGCATGTGCGATGTAACGTTGGGTACAACAAGAATTATTTTTGTGTCACGCGGATATAAGAATGTTGCTCCAATTATTGGTTTTTTTGAGATTTTAATATGGTTATTCGCCATCACATACGTCATGAACAATCTCACAAACTGGGTAAATTACATTGCTTATGCCGCCGGATTTGCTATGGGAAATTATGTAGGAATTAAGATTGAAGAAAAAATTGCACTCGGCAACGAATTGGTGCGAATAATAGCAAAAGATAATACCACACATATTATCCAAGAATTACGAGAAAAAGGATATGGCACCACCGTAATTGATGCTCAAGGAAAATACGGGAAAGTTGCAGTAATATATGTCATTGTAGATCGTAAACGACTTGACAATGTAATAAACATTATTAAAATACATAATCCAAAAGCATTTTACACTGTCGAAGACATTCGATTTGTAAATAGAGATGTAAATATGTGGATTCCAAAAAAAGACCACAGCTTTTCGAAAAGGAAATAAATTAGTGTTCTGCTTTTTCCAATAACTCCATCCACCGCATCTCTTTTTCTTCAATTGTCGACATTATTTGTCCTATATGCTCTGAGAGTTCTACAAGTTTATCGGGCTCTAAATCTCCAGTTTGCAACTGTATTTCGAACTCTTTTTTGCTCGATTCAAGTTCATCTATATCCTTTTCAACTTGTTGCAACTCGAGACGCTCTTTATAGGTAAGAGCTTTTTTATTTTTCGGTGTATGAGCTTTATCAGCTGTGGACGACGATGCTTTTTTGGTCTGCACCACGTCTTCGCTCTTTTTAGTATGAATATAATCTCGATATAAAGAATAGTTCCCGGGAAAGTCACGAATACCTTCTTCTTCGAAAACAAAGGAATGTTCAACAACTTTATCAATAAAAAATCTATCGTGAGACACGATAATAACACAGCCATCAAATCTGATTAAATAATCTTCTAGAATACGTAAAGTCGGTAAATCTAAATCATTGGTTGGCTCATCGAGAATTAAAAAATTAGGTTTTTTCATAAGCACCGTCATCAAATAAAGACGCTTACGCTCACCACCACTTAACTTTGCTATCTGTAAATGATGCATCGAACGAGGAAAAAGCCATAAATCAAGAAATTGTGAAGCAGATAGCGATTGTTTAGACGAAATGCTAATATGTTCAGAAATATCGGTTATCACCTCGATAACCTTTTTTGTTTCGGGTACTTGGATTCCGTCCTGTTTATAAAAACCTAACTCGAGCGTTTCACCGTACTCGACTAATCCGGTATCAGGTTCAACCTCACCGGTCATAATCTTCAATAGCGTCGTTTTTCCGCAGCCGTTACTTCCGAGAATACCAATCCTATCAAACTTATTGCAGGTATACGAAAAATCAGAAAATAAGACATGTTCATCATACTGTTTAGAAACCGCATGCAATTCTAAAATTTTATTACCCAACCGTTTCGATTGTACAGAAATAGAAACATCCTGATTGGGACCGGAATCTTGAGCCTTTTGTGATAATTTCTCGAAAGCATCTACCCGATATTTCGCTTTTGTTCCTCGAGCTTTAGGTTGTCGTCGCATCCACTCCAATTCGGTCGACATAAGATTTTTTGCTTTCGAAACCTCAGCATTTTTAAGTTCGATGCGTTCTTGTTTTTTTTCCAGATAGTAGGAATAATTACCTTCATATCGATATGCAAGGCCATCGTCGAGTTCTATAATTGTACTACACACTCTATCGAGAAAATACCGATCGTGTGTTACCATAAACAAAGTCAAATTAGACGCCGATAAAAAATTCTCCAACCATTCAATAATTTCAATATCGAGATGATTTGTCGGTTCATCAAGAATCAGAATATCCGGTTTTTGAATTAACAATTTAGCTAAGGCAACTCGTTTTTTTTGCCCACCGGAAAGCACAGAAATTTGAGTATTCTCATCAGGAAGATTCATAAGAGAAATCATACGCTGCACCTCCGTTTCATAATCCCAGGCATCAAATACATCCATTTGGTCGGTGAGCTCCTGAATATCCTTTTGATTATCGGTAAGTAATGCCTCATAATACTTATCGCGAACAGCGAGTAAGTCGGCATGAGCAGAAAACACTTCTTGATAAATTGATTTGTTTGAAACAAGATTCGGAGATTGTTCCAAAAAGCCGATAGTAGTATTCGGATGAATTTCGATAGTGCCCGAAAAGGGCACATCGGCACCGGTAATAAGAGACAATAGAGTTGATTTGCCCATCCCATTATTAGCAACTAAAGCTATCTTATCCCCCTTATTTATAGAAAAAGAAACATCAGAAAACAATTGAAGTTCCCCAAAATACTTCACTACTTGAGAAAGCCGAATATATGCCATAGACAAAAAAAGGTTGTCAAAAATATGACAACCTTATATTATTAAGTTTATAATAATCTCACCAAAGAAATCAATCTGTTTTAAATCCAATAAGAACGGCAACACATCCACGAGCAAAAGTATCGGAAATACGTTCGTCATCAGTTTGCACCTCAATAGAAATTATCAATTGTTGACTTGCTTCAAGTTTAAAATCCCAAATCCGTGCAAAATCTTTATCTTGATTTGTAAACAAGATATTTCTATCAGCATCCATAATTTGAAACTTAATTGTCGGTAGATTTGCATCACCACAAATTGCTATACGATACTCTTGATTAGAGTAAAATGTTTTATACAATTCTGCCGATTCACCTTCTGACAACTCGGTTGCGTTATATATACCATCATGAACAAAAGGTTCCAAATCAGGTCTACACTCATTCTTTGCAAACGATCTACATTGTCCGTAACTTACTGTACTCAGAAAAATAAAAGTAGTTACTACACCTATAATTGACCAAACTTTTTTCATCTTATAATATGCTTTTAATTATTGGATAATTGAGTTTCTTAATTCTAACGCAGCAGATTTTAATTCATCATACTGTGCTTGTGAAATATTTATTTTTTGAACCGATTTAAAATCAGTCTTTTTCGTTTCAACATCTGTTACGACTTCTACTTTTTCTTTTTTAATTTCAACATTATCAAATGCTGCCTTAACCGGAGAAATAGATTCTAAGATATCAGCAACATCTTTATTGTCAGAATACGTTTCTAAAAGTTGTATAAGTTCGTTGAACGATAATTTTTGTTCCACAATACGAGTTATCATACTTTTTTGTCCAACACTGTCGGCAAGACTTGTTGCTAAGTATAACCCTTCTATCCATCCACCTGCAAGAATTAAAGCTGCTGTTTCTGGTCTATTATCTTCTTTAAGTGTAGAGTTTGAATTCAAAAATGTTTCAGAAATAATTCGTACTACAGAATCTCTATCATCATGATTCGCCTCTAACCTATCTACTATAGATTGATCAATTGCAGTTAACAAATCTAAACCAATAGCCAATTTTTTAGAAACATTCATATATTGCATTACAATAGCATCTTGTTCAAATATACTTGCATAACTTAAATTTGCCCCATACACACCTAAATTTAATGCTTTTTGCTTATCGGTGTTGTATTTTTTTGCATTTGAAATCGGATTCAATAATGCTTCATTATATGTAGCTCCGGCCCTTTTGAGCAACATTGCGGTTTCTACCGGTGATGGTAAAGAAATCATTACCATCTTAACATCTTCAACTATTTTCTGCTTCATTTGAAGATCAATAGCACTTTCTGCATCTTGAGACTTATTCGTTCCTGAGTTGCAACTCATAAAAGATATCAAAACTCCAGACACCGCCAAAAAACGAGCAGTTCGAAATAATTTTTTTCGCATAGATATTTTTTTTAATTATTTGATTGCAAATTTATGTTTGAGTAAAAGTAATATATTTTTTTTAATTAACAAACAAAGATTGTTTATTTTATGCCAAATATACAGATTTTTTTTTTGTATCCCACAATTCACACATTAAATATATATTTTTGTGAAAATTTCATTAAACAATACAAAGTTATGAATCAAAATGAAAATAAAACAAAAGATTTGAAAAAAAAGCTATTTTCGGGCGATCTTCCATTAGTCCTTGATACTATTAAAGATAGTAGAAAAAATGGAACGATTGACGTTATCCCCTTATTATTAGACCTCTACATTCTTACCCGACAAGCAATCGTAAAACAGGCCATACAATCATGTTTGTTTGATTTGAAAACGCCTCAGGTGGCACCCATTATTATTGATGCTTTATCGAAAAAAAAATATGCACATATCAAATCATTACTTGTTGAATTTATGTGGCAAGCAAATATTGATTTCAGCAAATATACCGACACTATCATACCTCTTATTTATAAGGAGTCTTTAGAAGTTGCTATTGAGGCTATGACAGTATTGGAAACTACTGCCGATTCGATTCCTCGTGAGGATGCCAAGATTTATATAAAACAACTCTCCTTTGCTGCTGAAAAAAAGGAATCTCCTCATAAAGATATAATTTTTCAAGCTATTGACATTTTACAACTGTAATTATGAACACGCGTATTATTCTTGTTGCCGGAGGAAGTGGCTTTATCGGTTCACACATTATTAATACATATAAACATATGTATACGTTCCGAATATTAACCCGCTCGAAACAATCAACAATTCATGATTGCGATGCATTTTACTGGAATCCGGAAAATGGTACGTATGATGAGGCTGCATTTAAAAATGTCATTACCATTATAAATTTAAGTGGCGAAAATATTTCTGCAAAACGATGGTCTCGCACTCAAAAAAAAAACATTTTATCGAGTCGCTCTGCCCCTCTGCTTACGCTTTTTGATGCCTGCAAAAAACACGGAAGTTCTGTCAAACAACTCATTTCAAGTTCGGCAACCGGCTTCTACGGCTCTGCTTATTCAAACAAAGTGTTTTATGAAGATTCACCTCAAGGAGATGATTTTTTAGCTCATGTCTGTGTTCAGTGGGAAGAACATGCGAAGCGATTTGAAAAATTACATATTAATACGACGATTATACGAACCGGTGTGGTTTTCGATTCGCAGACCGGAGCTTTTCCTCAGATGATTCAGACATTACCATTATACTTTGTCGTTGTTCCGGGAAATGGCAAACAATATGTTCCTTGGATACATATATCTGATTTAGCAGCACTCTATATGTATACAATTCAAGAAAACCTACATGGCACATTCAATGCACTTGCTCAATCAAACACCCAATATAAAGACATAATTGTTTCTCTAAAAAAAATCACCGGATGCATCGCTCTTTATATTCCACGAATATTCTTACGAATTCTTTTCGGAGAAATGTCTGTTATAATTACAAAGGGAAATAAAATTTCAAACGAAAAAATAAAAAACCATGGCTTTTCTTTTACTCATTCAGACACCCATTCAACTATTGAATTATTAACGTGACATGAATTCGGCGTGATTTTTTTTTACTTCTTAACAAAAAAATTATATCAAACTCACCTTATTAACCCGCCCAACTTTCTCGGTCTAAACTTCGATACTGAATAGCTTCGGCAATATGCTGTGCTTGAATATTCTCTGATTTTTCCAAATCAGCAATCGTTCGTGATACTTTAATAATTCTATCGTACGCTCGTGCAGACAAACCTAATTTTTCCATAGCCTGCTTCAAGAGCAGTGTTCCCGCCTCATCGAGTGCGCAATATTTTCGTATTGTGCGAGTTTCCATTTGAGCATTGCAATGTATTTCTTCATTCTCCACAAAGCGATTTTGTTGCACATCACGTGCGTGCATCACTCGTTCACGAATAGAAAGACTCGATTCTGCTCGGGTTTGTTTGGATAATTCTTCGAACGGAACGGGCACAACTTCTATATGAATATCTATTCGATCTAATAATGGTCCGGATATTCGATTCAAATATTTTTGCACAACTCCGGGGCCGCAAACACAATCTTTTTCGGGATGATTGTAGTATCCGCACGGACAAGGATTCATAGATGAAATAAGCATAAAACTTGCGGGATAATCGACACTGAATTTTGCTCGTGAAATATTTATTTTCCTATCTTCTAATGGTTGTCGCATAACCTCGAGAACGGTACGCTTAAACTCGGGAAGTTCATCTAAAAAAAGTACGCCATTATGTGCAAGAGAAATTTCACCGGGTTGCGGATATGTTCCACCTCCTACAAGTGCCACATCACTTATCGTATGATGCGGCGATTGGTAAGGTCGCTCCGTCATAAGTGAAACGCTCGTCGATAATTTTCCGGCAACTGAATGAATTTTTGTAGTTTCTAAAGCCTCCGTAAGTGTTAAGGGTGGCAAAATAGATGCAATACGCTTTGCTAACATTGTTTTTCCGGAACCGGGAGGTCCAATCATTATAATATTATGCCCACCCGATGCGGCAATTTCGAGAGCTCGCTTCACATTTTCTTGTCCTTTTACATCTTCAAAATCGAAAGAACAATTATGAATATTTTTAAAAAATTCTTTTCGGGTGTCAACTATCGTTTTTTCTAAATCGGCTTTTCCATTAAAAAAATCAATTACTTCTCGCAAAGATTCAACACCATACACATCTAAATTGTTAACCACGGCAGCTTCGCGTGCATTTTCTTGAGGCAAAATAAATCCCTTAAAACCAAATTTCTGTGCTTCAATAGCCATTGACAATGCACCTTTTATTCGATGCACACCACCATCGAGCGATAATTCCCCCATTATTAAATATTCATGAATTATTGTGTGATTCATCAATTCAGAACCCGCCAAAATAGCAATAGCAAGGGGTAAATCATACGAAGTTCCTTCTTTGCGAATATCAGCCGGTGCCATATTTATAGTTATTTTCTTCCCCGGCCACTTAAAATGATTACTTCGCAAAGCAGATTCTACTCGTTGCTGACTTTCTTTAACAGCACTATCCGGCAAACCGACAATAAAAAAATTTATTCCGTTTGCGACATCTGTTTCAACCGTTATGATACGTGCGTCTATACCATTAACCGCACCTCCGTACGTTTTTACTAACATGTTGCGACATTTTTTTTTACGTTTTTACAAAAAAAACGCAGTAATTTTTATAATAACTCTTGTTCAATTACATGAATAAGAGCATGTATTATTGTTGTATGCACTTCTTGAATTCTATCAGAATATCCACTATAAGGCACTGTAATACCCACATCAACCATTTTTAACACCTCAGCATCTTTGTTCCCGGTAAGTGCCACTGTCGACATTCCCAATTTCTGAGCAGATCGCACTGCGTTAATAATATTGGCAGATTTACCCGAAGTAGAGATAACCAGCAAAGTATCTTCTTGACTACCAACAGCTTCCACAAAGCGACTAAAAACATATTCAAATCCATAATCGTTAGCTACACAGGTAATATGCGAGGGATCAGAAATTGCAATTGCCGGTAATGCTTTTCGTTCCTTCTGATATTTTCCACTTAATTCTTCCGCAAAATGCATAGCATCGGTCATTGAACCTCCGTTTCCACAAGAAATAATTTTACCTCCATTTCGAATAGATTCGATAAGAGACACAGCAGCCTTTTCGAGATTCTCGAATAAAGATGCTTGAGATAAAAAGGTTTCAAAAACTTGTTGCGACTCTAAAAAATCAGCACGAAATACATTCTGCATACTCTCTTTATGATTACTTGTAATACATAATTATATGTACAAGTTAATTATTGTCTTTATTTTTTCGCTTAAAAATATAAGCTTTGTTTTCTTCACGTTTCAATAATCGCTCTATATTCTTTTTGTGCGTTAAAACCAACAACACCGAAAGAATTACAGAAAAAAACATGAGTGATACTATTGTTGTTTTGCCAACTAAAATTATCATAATTGGAAATGAAAAACCTGCCATTAAAGAACTTAGTGACACATATTGTGTAAGTACTAATGTGCACAAAAAGACAATAAAGGCAACTAATGCTGCTTCCGGAACAACGGCAAATGCAACGCCAAGCAATGAAACAACACCTTTTCCTCCGCGAAATTTTGCATACACCGGAAATATATGACCAAGCACGGCAATAGCTCCAAATAATAATTGCAAATTAACATAGTCAGCCGTTCCGGGAATGAGATAAGGAAAAAATACAACAAATTTAGCCGGAAAAAATGCTTTTAAAACATCTATAAGAAAAACCGGAATTCCGGCTTTTTTTCCCAAGACACGAAATGTATTTGTTGTTCCTGCATTACCACTTCCATATTCACGCACATCTATACCATAAAAAATTTTTCCTATCCATATTGCTGTTGGTATTGATCCTATGAGGTATGCAACAAGTGCGGCAAGAATTATATATATATTCTCCATAGTTTCTTGTTATGATTTGAACACACAAAAATCTATAAAAAAAGGTATCCAACCAAACATTTTAAAAGAAATCGACCATTAATACACATACGCCCCTCATAAACAAGGGAATACAAAGAATATATTGAAGGTTTGTCAATAAAGTCTGTAAGTTTATTCTATACAGCTCACGTTCAAGACGCATGAGAATTAGAAAACACTGTATACTAATGTATTCGAAGATTTATATTTTGGCAGCAAGGCAGAACCAACAACAAAGTAAAAGCTCGGCGAAGCCAAATTGAACTTTAGAGACAAACACGAGTATCTGTCCATAATGTCCGGTTTCATTCCAAAAAAATATCAGGATAGATTTATACGCTCATGTTTAAAACAGTCATCCCGGGAATCGGGACTCCTTGATTCTAAAGATTTGCACCACCCATCGACCGCTATAGGATTGCCGAAAGAAAAGCGCTAAAGCTTTAGGCAACAAGCAGTCGCAAGCCTCGAAACTGAACATTCCGAATCTGACACAGCACTATAGAGACAAAAACTATTTAGCGATATTTTGTATACAAAACCCACATACCATACAAGACAGCAAGAATACTCAACAAACCGCAAACGAGAGAAAAAATGGCTATCGTACCATCCCCCATGAGCTTGTAACTGCCAAAATCTTCAATATTGAAAGAATTATGAGATGCTGTAAAATTAACAGTAACAACTACAGCATTATGCATAAAATGAGCAATAATGGGTATCCAAATAGAATGTGTCCAATAAAATATTAAGCCATACAGCACTCCCATTGCGACACGAGGGATAAAATTATACACATCCAAATGTAACACACTAAATACAATAGCAACAAACAAAATAGCACGATAGGGGTTTACAAACAACTCCTCACAGTAGGTTTGTAACATACCACGAAAAAAAAGTTCTTCAGCAAAAGCAGGAATAAGAGCCATTAACACAATCTGAGCAAGCAGCTCCGAGACCCCCTCGCCATCCATTAAGAAGGTATAAATTTTTTCGTTCTGTTCATATAATTGAGTAAATAGGGAATCGGAAGACACAAGAGAAGACACTATGCTTCCATTTACAGATGATAATAAATTAATACCGGGAATAAATCCCAACATAAGCAGCAAAAAAAACACAAACAATGGTAGGTTCTTTTTTCGCAATTGACCAATGATACTAAATGGTCGAGCGGCAAAAGCATATAATAAAACAACTGCGGGAATTATAAACACAACTATTGTTTGGAGCAATAAAGCCTCACGCACAAATCTTTTGTCGGTCAGAAACTGTGTAGCTTTGAGCAAGGACTGCTCATATTGATTGAAAGAAAGATTATGTATCCACGCAAAAAAATACGTAAGAATCACATTACCGGCATACGCACAAATTATTGCCGCAAAAAAACCAATAAGCAAACGCTTAAATAATGATAATGAATAAAACGTGTCCATTACTTTCTAATTCCGGCAACGTATTCTAATATATGCGATTTCGGTGAAAACTTTTTTAAATTACACAAGCCGAGTTTTTCAACAGCAATTTCTAAAGGATCTGTATTTACAAGTTTTTCGGCATGTTGAAAAAACATTCCTGCATGTACAACAGCATCATATGGCACGAGCCCAACAATTTCGGAGCCGGTAACCGCCACATTATACTGTTCAGCAAGACGGGAAATTTCGTTATAAACTCGAGCCAGCCCAACAACATTATAGTTTGTTATATTTGTTGAAACTTGAACAATATCAAAATCTTCAATATACCAGCCAATAGCTTTTACTCCTTTTAACAATCCCGTTTTTTTAATGGCACGTACCCCATTCGAATCATAATATGTCCCCCCCGATTCACGAAGTTGCACTGCAATGTTTTTTGCAATATTCAAATCAGACGTATCAAGATTCACATTATATGCAATTAAATAATTTCGAGCACCTATTGCAGTAACACCAATATTGGGATTGAAATCGTTCGGGCCAAAATCAGGAGTCCAATCTACATTTTTCATTTTCTGAAAGAAGCCTTCGTATTCACCACGACGAATTTGTTCGAGTTTCGAACGATAGGCATATTTTGCATTAGCTTCGTACAAATAAACAGGCACCTGCAATTCTTCACCAACACGTTGTGCCAAAATATAGGCATATTCAACCACCCGTTCCAGACTAATTTCACGAACCGGCGTCAGAGGACACACGTCAATAATACCCATTCGAGGATGTTTACCCACATGATTTTTCATAGACAACAATTCCTTCGCTTTTTTATACATAACAAAAGCTGCATTTACAACTGCATCAGGTACACCAACAAAAGTCAAAACAGTACGGTTGACATCTTTTCCGGAATCAGTATGGAGCAATGTAACACCATTTACCGTTCGTATTTCCGCAATTATTGCGTCAATAACCTTTTGATCGTTCCCTTCTGAAATATTTGGGGTGCATTCTATAATTTCCATAAAAAATTTATATTTCTTGTGATAATGTTGCTACCATAACAGCTTTAATCGTATGTAGACGATTTTCAGCTTCATCAAAAACAATACTTGCATCGGACTCAAAAACCTCATCGGTAATTTCGAGTGCTTCAAGACCAAACTCTTTATAAATTTTTTCGCCAACAGCAGTTTCTCTATTATGAAAAGCAGGCAAACAATGCAAAACCTTCACATTGGGATTGTGCGTTTTAGTAAGTAATTTTGAATTTATTTGATATGCTTGTAATAGTTTAATCCTGTCTTTCCACACCTCTTGTGGCTCTCCCATTGAAACCCACACATCAGTATATAAAAAATCGACATTTTCAACCGCTGTATCAATATCATCGGTAATGGTGATTTTTGCACCTGTTTTTTTGGCTATATCGATACATTTTGTCACTAAAGATTCGTCCGGCTGAATTGATTTTGGTGCGGCAAGACGAACATCCATTCCCATAATAGCGGCTCCTACCATTAAAGAATTTCCCATATTATTTCGAGCATCGCCAACATAACAAAAAGAAATTCGCTGAAGCGGTTTCAAACAATGTTCTTCCATAGTCATAAAATCCGCAAGTATTTGTGTGGGGTGAAACTCGTCTGTTAAACCATTCCATACCGGCACGCCTGCATATTCGGCCAATTCTTCAACAATAGCCTGACCAAAGCCTCGATATTCAATACCGTCATACATCCGTCCAAGCACACGAGCAGTGTCTTTTATAGATTCCTTATGTCCAATTTGCGAACCGGAAGGACCAAGATAGGTAACGTGAGCACCTTGATCGTAAGCCGCCGTTTCGAACGCACACCGCGTACGGGTAGATGCTTTCTCGAAAATCAATGCAATATTTTTACCCTGCAAATTCTGCTTTTCGGTATTAATTTTTTTGTGCTTTTTTAAATCATGAGACAAATCTAATAAGCCTCGAATTTCTTCTGCCGAAAAATCTAATAGCTTTAAAAAATGCCTGCCATATAATCGTAAACTCATATTCTTAGTGTTTTAAAAAATCTGTTACAAACTTAAATAAAAATATGATTGAGTATACTACGTTTTTAATAAAATAAAAAAAGCGGAAATTAAGAACAAATTAAAAACAGTTAGATTTAATACTATTAAGCCCGAAAGCACATTTCACCGTATCTATAAGAAGTGCAAAAAACAACCTAACCATATTTCTTGAAATATGTTAATAACCTATTCGTTTTTTTATTGGAAAACGCCCATGATTTTTGTATCTTATAAAACTTGATAAAAATGGAGGGATTATGTTAGAATATGGATTTCAAATATTGCCCAAATTAAGTTTTGACCGTGAATTGTTTCATAAAGAATTACGAAAAATCATTGCGTATCTCACCCCTGATGAAATCAAAAAATTAGAGCGTTGGTTACGTAAATATTATTACAATGAATATATTAAAAGTAATCTCTTTGTGTAAATCATTATCACACTTCATTGTATTTTCAACTTTATTGAGTTGATAAGTTAAATTCGTTGTGTTTTTTTAAGTTCAGAATTTTGTTCGACAGAGACGAAAAGATGTAAAAAAGCAATTTCAAACAGCACCGCAGGAATTAACACCATTAATACGTGATATACGTATTATCATTTAACCTCTCCACTACCTGTTTTTTAAAAATACATGCGTACATTTGTATACTTATGCAGAAAAGTATATGTGATGATTTACACAATAGGAGAAACTGTTCTTGATATCATATTAAAAGAAATGCAGCCTCAAGCTGTTAAAGCCGGTGGCTCAGCACTCAACACAGCAGTGAGTCTTGCTCAACTCGGTAATTCTGTGAGTTTTATTTCCGAATTAGGAACCGACACTGCGGGGACTTTTATTACCGGTTTTTTATACAACAAAAAGGTTGATACTTCACATATCATTTCGTATGCCGGAAAAACATCATTAGCTATAGCTTATTTGAACGAACAAAACGACGCTCAATATCAATTTTACAAAGATGTTCCTGATAGTGTCGAATTCACTCCTCTTAATCTCACAAACAAAGACATTGTTTTATTTTCATCATCATATGCTATTACAAAACGAAATCGAAAGGCATTGATGAGTATTCTCAAACAGGCTCAACATACCAATGCATTACGAATATACGACCCAAATATACGAAAACAGATAGAGGTAGAAAGCGATGAATTACACATGATAGAAGAAAATTTCGACATTGCCGACATTGTGAGAGCTTCGGACGAAGATTGTGCCGCAATTTTCAACACACGCGAGAGTAGCGAAATATTTGCGAGAGTACAAAAACATGGCGTATCGGTTTTGATTATCACAAAAAATAAAAATACGGTTAAAATACACACGCCACATTTTTCGGCAGAATATAGTGTTCCGGAAATTCATCCGGTAAGCACAATTGGTGCCGGCGATACATTCAATGCGGGAATTATTCACTGTTTAACAGACATTCACCACACATATCTACAAGCACAGGAAATTCCGATAGAATTTTGGAATACGGCTATTCCTTTTGCAATAGAATGTGCCGGATTGGTCTGTCAGTCATACGATAATTATCTCTCAAAAACAGATACGATTTCACCTAACAGTTTTACATGATATGACACAATCTTATATCAAATATTCAAACTTTCATGTATATTTGCAGAATTATAAAAAAAAATAACATTAGATTAATTATAATATGCAACAATTAAGCGAACAAGAAACAATACGAAGATCTTCTCTTGATAAATTGCGTGAATTAGGCATAAACCCATATCCTGCTGCAGAATTCAAAGTAGACACAACAGCACAAGATATAGCACAAGAATATGATCCTGAAAAAAATAATTTTCAGAAAATCACTCTTGCCGGTAGAATCATGTCACGCCGAATTATGGGAAAAGCTTCTTTTTGCGAATTACAAGATAGCACGGGACGGGTTCAATTATATATTAATAGAGATGAAATTTGTCCGGGAGAGGACAAAACACTGTACAACGATGTTTTTAAAAAACTTCTCGATATAGGTGATTTTATTGGCGTAAGCGGATATGCTTTTGTGACCCAAGTTGGGGAACGCTCGGTGCATGTTCAGGAACTCACCGTTTTAAGCAAATCAATTCGCCCTCTACCAATTGTAAAAGAAAAAGAAGGCAAAACATACGATGCATTTACCGACCCGGAACAACGATACCGACAACGGTATGTTGATTTGGTAGTAAACCCGAAAGTGAAAGATGTGTTTATTAAACGAACACAAATAATGAACACAATGCGTTCGTTTTTTAACGAGCAAGGGTATCTTGAAGTAGAAACACCAATTCTACAAGCCATACCCGGTGGTGCAACCGCCCGCCCATTTATCACGCATCACAATGCTCTCAACATGCCATTGTATTTGCGAATAGCAAACGAACTATACCTTAAACGTCTTATTGTTGGCGGGTTTGACGGGGTGTATGAATTTGCAAAAGATTTTCGTAACGAAGGTATGGATCGTACGCACAATCCGGAATTTACCGTAATGGAAATTTATGTCGCATACAAAGATTATCATTGGATGATGAATTTCACCGAAGAAATGATTGAACGTATTGCTCACAACTTGCATGGCAAAACTGAGATTCAGCTGGGTAATAAAAATGCTATCGACTTTAAACGTCCATTTCGTCGCGTAACAATGTACGATGCAATACACGAATATACCGGGTATGACATTTCGGGAATGACTGAAATTGAATTACGTGAAGTATGCGATAAACTAGAAATTGAGCACGACCCGTCAATGGGAAAAGGAAAATTAATAGATGAAATTTTTGGTGAAAAATGCGAATCGCACTTCATTCAACCAACATTCATTATTGACTACCCCGTAGAAATGTCGCCACTGTGTAAAAAACATCGCGAAAATCCGGAATTAACCGAACGATTTGAGTTAATGGTAAACGGAAAAGAAATATGCAATGCATACTCAGAACTTAACGACCCGATAGACCAATACGAACGCTTCAAAGATCAATTAACATTATCTGAGAAAGGTGACGATGAAGCTATGTTTATTGATCATGATTTTGTTCGTGCACTTGAGTACGGAATGCCTCCCACTTCGGGTATGGGTATTGGCATCGACCGTTTGTGTATGATAATGACAAACACCCAATCGATTCAGGATGTGTTATTCTTCCCCCAAATGAAACCGGAAGTAAAAGCACAGAAAGATTCAATAGAAAAATATATTGAACAAGGTATTCCACAAGAATGGGCTCAAGTGCTTATAGATATGGGGCACTCAAAAGTTTCTGATGTATGTGATATAAAATTCACCAAACTACATCAAGACATATGCGGATATAACAAAAAAAATAAATTAAATCTTTCGAATCCAAAACCAGACGAGGTGAAAAACTGGTTAGGACAATAGTTATGAATACTCCACTAAAAATAGCATTATTAGGAAGCGGTAGCTGGGCAACTGCTCTTGCAAAAATTATACATACAAACGTACCTCAACTGAATTGGTATATTCGGGAAAAGGAAATTAGAGAATCATTACACAAACATTCCCGCAATTCTTTGTACTTATCAAATGTAAAATTCAACACCGAAGTTTTACATATTACAGAAAATGCGGATGATGCCGTGAAAGATGCGGATATTGTAATCTTTTGTGTTCCTTCGAAATTTGTTGAGTCTTTGGCAGAATCTATAACCGTCGATTTA
The DNA here is from genome assembly GCA_027858745.1 of Bacteroidales bacterium. Lineage (GTDB taxonomy): Bacteria > Bacteroidota > Bacteroidia > Bacteroidales > UBA1715 > JAQICB01. The sequence goes on along the minus strand of JAQICB010000026.1, from coordinate 25,169 downwards.
TCCGGAAAAAAAATTATAACTGCTGTGAAAGGTATTGTTCCCTCAAACAACACATTAGTTTCTGAATTTATCCACAGAAACTTTTCGGTTCCGACAGAACATATTGCCGTTATTTCGGGTCCTTGCCATGCCGAAGAGGTTGCATTGGAACGCTTATCGTATTTGACCATAGGTGCTTTAAATACTGATTTTGCACAAGAGATAACATCTTTGCTTTCGGTATATTATATTAAAACTCATATATCTCAAGATATAATAGGAATAGAATATGCCGCAGTGCTGAAAAACATTATGGCATTGGCAACAGGAATAAGTCACGGCTTAGGATATGGCGACAATTTCACATCGGTTCTTATTTCGAATGCTGTGCAAGAAATGAATCATTTTTTAACAGAAATAAATAAAACCAAACGTGACATTAACGAATCGGTCTATTTAGGAGATTTATTAGTGACTGCATATTCGCAATTTAGCAGAAATAGAACATTCGGCATGATGATAGGCAAAGGATACTCTGTAAATACTGCCGAACTTGAAATGAATATGATAGCTGAAGGATACTACGGTGTCAATTGCATTATGCAAATCAATCAAGAAATAAACGCAGATTTACCAATAACACAAGCAGTATACAATACATTATATGAACGTATTTCTGCTTCTATGGAATTTAAAATTTTAGCTGAAAGTTTTCGATAATTTTTTTAAACTATACTATGAATACCAATTTAATCGTCCCTAAAAATTACAATCCACTATTGCCTCTTAAAGAAACAGAGCAAGCAATTAAGTTGATAAAAGATACGTTTGAATTTCAATTAACATCTGAATTGAATTTACGTCGTGTTACCGCTCCTCTCATTGTATTAAAAGGAACCGGTATAAACGATGACTTAAATGGTGTTGAACGAAAAGTTGAATTTCCGGTTAAATCTTTTAACGATGCCCACGCAGAAGTGGTAAATTCTTTGGCAAAATGGAAACGTATGGCTTTAGCACAATACGGTATTAACGAAAGCTATGGTATTTTAACCGATATGAATGCTCTTCGTCCGGACGAAGATCTCGACAATATTCATTCAATATATGTTGACCAATGGGATTGGGAACGAGTTATTTCGAAAGAAGAACGAACAGTATCATTCTTGAAAAAAATTGTTACTAAAATATACGAAGCTATCAAACGAACTGAGTTTGTTTTACAAGAATATTACCCTCTCTACAATCCAATATTACCGGAAGAAATAAGCTTTATACATGCAGAAGAGTTGTTACAGCTATATCCTAACATGACAGCAAAGGAACGTGAATATGAGTATGCAAAAAAGCATCATGCATATTTTCTTATAGGAATTGGTGCACCGCTATCGAACGGTGAGAAACACGACAATCGTGCTCCTGATTATGACGATTGGTTAACGCCAAACTCTGATGGATTTGTCGGGTTGAACGGTGATATAATTCTTTGGAATGATGTTCTTGGACAAGCTTTCGAAATTTCTTCTATGGGTATTCGTGTCGATAAAAATTCTTTATTGAAACAATTAACTTTTGAGCAGGCGGAAGATCGAAAAGAATTATTATTTCACTCGCAACTGATTGAAGAAAAATTACCACTCTCTATTGGTGGCGGTATCGGACAAAGCAGGTTGTGTATGTATTTACTTCGTAAAGCTCATATTGGTGAAGTGCAATGCTCTTTGTGGCCGGAAGAAATGAGAGCTGAATGTGAAAAGAATAAAATCTTTTTGGTGTAAGCTAAGCGTTCGGATAAACCTGAGTTCGATATAATTGTTTAGGTTCTAAACGCTTATAAATAGTGAGGTTCAGTCTAAAAAAAATGAAATAACAAGGGCTTATTTTAAATTCTTTTTTGAGCTGAAGATGACTGTTTATAAGCGGGAAAAGTATGCTTTGCATAAAAAAATAGTTTTTCTGCGTTAAATTATTTCACAATAGCTCGCTATTATTCAATAATTTACATTCAGAACTCAAAAATTATATCGAATTTAAATTTAATGTCTTATCTCTCACAAAGCCACAAAGAAGTTGAATCAAAGCACTGCCTGAATGATTCCGTTCTTTCTAATATACCTAAAATTTACTTTACCGTATGCACCTTGTTATCAGCACCGGAATATTCAATAATGTGAATTGAATTGTTCATCAAACCACCATATTCGTGTTCCTTAATAAAAGAAAAACCAGAATATAAGCCCTCTTTTTGATACGCAGGCAAGCAATGAATCATATTTTCTCCAAAAAGCTGAAGAGCTTCTACAAAATACAAAATCTGGTCATAACCCTGAAAGCTGAAGCGGCTTGGTTCTGTTTTGTATAGGGTACGATATTTATGAATAAACGAACTCACAGAATCTGATGTATAATCCGGATAGCCACTTGCGGTATATTTAAAATTTAATTCAAACAAAAAGTCTAATTCAATATTTTCGAATCGTTCCCATGATGCAAAGGAATACAAGTCAATCGGATATTTTCGTATCTGCCAGTACAATTGAGTCACCACATTGGTAATAAATGCCTGATTGCGGGAGATAACGATAACCACATTTTGTACATCTTTTTTCATAGCCTGCTCTAATCCCTTCATTTTGTGCTCCGGAAATAATATTTCGGTAATTGTAACAGAATCAGCCTCTAAACTATCAATAATCTGCTCTGTAAAACTATGGTGACAGTGATTCACCATGTTTTCTTCCAACACAACCGAGTTATATACAAGAATTACATTTACGGGTTTATTTTGCAAGACCGTTTTTGCAACTTTTTTGTGACGAAGTCGTTCAGGTGGATTTACCTGTATTGCAAATGGTTTATCATCAACACTGTTATCTACTGCTGCAAGTGGAGAAATTATTGGTATGTTATGTCTTTCGGCAAATACACTTACCGAAGCAAAGACTTCCGGAAAAACCGGTCCAATTATTAAATCTAGCTGTTTTGATTCTAACTGACGTAAGACTTTCGGGATTTGCAGAGTATCTTTATGCACATCAAACACATACAAATTAACCGAAATTCCCTTGTTTTTAAGAGAATCTACCCCTATAAGTAAGCCTTCATAATATTCAATAAATGGAATAGTTGGTGCAAATATTTCTTTGTGTTTGTTTATAATATCGGTTTCGGAATCTAAACTATTATTGGTTTGTAAATAAAATGGTAATAATACCGCAATATTAAAGGTCGACTGTGGGGCACGTGTGGAATCGAAGCACTCCGAAAGCAAGAGTGATATAAGATTCTTTTGCGATTTTACCCGTGTTATTGTATCTGAATAAATATAGGTTTCGGTATTTTTAGGAGCCGGAATTTTTAAAACAGTGCCTATCGACAACTCTCTTTTCGAGACACTTGGATTAAGATTATAGAGAGTTTTTTCGCTCACATCATATTTTTTTGTTATGGAATACACCGTTTCTTTCGGCTGTACTGTGTAAAAAACATACTCTTCTTGTTCTTTATGAAGTTCCATTGCTATATCGCGATTGTGCTGGATTATCGGTATTTTCAAAAAGGACTTATGTTCCAATTCTTTTGCAGCACGAGGATTATGAGCTAATAATTCTTCGTCGGCAATTCTAAATTTTTGACTTATCATAGAAATTTGAGCATTCCGAGGCACTTCGTAATACACAAATTTTTCACGTTTAAATGTTTTATGAACAGGCACTTCAATTTTTTTACCACGCAATACCGTATCTGTTGTATCAGTTAAAAATGGATTGTACATATAAATAACTTCGGGTGGCACATTGTACATCACCGCAATGTCATATATTGTTTGTGCTGAATCGATGGTGTGCTCTACTCCTTTTTTAGGTTTTTTGGAACTAAAGTCGGGCTTTTCATTTTTCTTGGGAGGCGGACAATCTGCACAAGGAATTTTAATTAATTGCCCGATAGATAGATTTTCGGAAACACCGGGGTTCGATGCATACAATTCGGTTGTTGGCACTTCGTACAAACGTGATAAAAAATATAATGTTTGCCCACGTGAAACCGAATGAACATAAAAGGCATAATCATCTGAATACTGAATATTCGTTGATTTTTCTTGAGAAGGAGTAAATGTGTCGACCACACTATCTTTTTTTTCCTCAATATACAATGGTTTCAACGAGCTTGACTCTTTTTTCATCTTCGGAATATACAATATGTTTCCGGTTTTGAGACCTTGTGCAAGCTCAGGATTTATTTGTTGTAGTTCTTCTATAGATACTTGATATACTTTGCTAATTGAATATAATGTTTGGTTTTTTTCAATTGTGTGTTTATAATATACTTTTCCCCCGATAGTATCAGTTTCAGAACTTTTCACAATTGTTGGTGATGCTGTTTGGCTCAACAATATATGTGGTGCAAGTAGTAATGTAAGAAGAAAACAAATCCGTATAATCTTTATCATATGTATATTTTAATTGTTTTTTATTTGTAATACCCGCCGCACCGACAAAAGTCTTCTAAAATTCAAGTGATAACTCAAGCCATATTCCAATTTACGAAACAAGTTGTATTACTCCTTTTTGTTATGAATGCTTCATTATATATCATTTTGTTATGCAATAATACAAAAATTTATTGTTCTAATAAGCTTCGATATTCTTTTCGTGCTGTATTGAGATAGAAACTGTTCGGAAAATTTTTGACAATTTTTAAGTAATGTTCCCGTGCTTTATCTTTGTCGTTAAGCCTATAATTATAATATTCTGCTAATAAAAAATGAGCTTTGTGAGTAATAATATCATACGGGTATTGTTCTGTAATAGCTTCTAAAAAAACTATCATGTTGTCAAAATCATGCTGTGTTTTGGCTATTTCTGCCCTTCGAAACAATATCATACTTTGCAGAGAATGACCGGGAAATTGTTCCGAAATGGTATCAAATAATCGAATTGCTTCATCATATTTTTTTTGATATATGAACAAATCAGCTTGCGAAAAAAGAGTGAGTGCTTGTGCACTACTATCCTGATAGGTGTTTTTGGAAATAAGTTGCGACAACTCCAATGCATCATTCGAAATAAGTTTGGTGGTACTGGCTTTTATAATATCCAACAATGCCTGTGCATACGAAAATTGAGCGTTGTAATATGCCAATTGTGCCTGTTTAAAACGAGCTTCGTGGCCAATATCATTATTTTTATATTCCAAAGCAATTTTTGCATACAACAAATTTGCGGTCCACACATCATTATTAAATACCTGAATATCTGCCAATTCAATTTGGCATAAAGCTTTTTCGTGCGGATGAATACGAGGCATGGTCAGCATTTCTTCCAATAAAGATTGAGCTTCGGTACTCTTATCGAGATAAAATGCCTGCAAATGAGCAAGAGCACGAGCAACATCAACGGTTTGATTGTTTTTCCCTAATGTCGCAAGGGCACTAATATATCTTTGTTCCAAGGCACGTAAATCTTCACGAGAAACGCTGTCGGTGACGAACAGTTGCGCCTGGGCGGTTTCTAATATTGCCTTTAGGGCTGCCTGATAAAATGGATTTTCTATTCCTTGAGAAAGAATATACGAGAAGCTCTCGGTAGCAGCTGCATATTTTTTTTGCGATTGTGCTATTTTCCCGACCTCAAACACATCCTGTCCATTTCTTTTTTCACGAGAATCGAGAGCTTTTGCAATATACAGAGCCTTCGAAAAATCTTTTTCTTGTATATAAATCCAAATAAGTAATTCATGCAAATCAGAATTTTTTGGATGACTGTTGAGTGCTTCAATAACTTTTTCGGTAAGAATATTCGTTAATTCATCAGAATTTTGTTCGTAAATCACAAACTGCAATTGATTTTGAATAAAGCTTAACTCTTCGGGAGAATGAAGAAGAAGAGATATATATTCATCTACTGTTTTGGCATACTGTCCGGTTTGTATAAACAATGAAGAGATAGCCTTAGAAAGATTGGGGGATTCTTGATATTCTTTTTTTGCTTCCTGCACAAAATTTTCTGCTACAGCATACAAAGACAAATTGGTGTAGGCTTGTAACAACTCTACTGTTTGTGATACAGAAGAAAGTGCATCACGATTGGTTTTTTTTACCAGCTTTTGGTACTCTTTGGTATTACCTGTTTCCTGATATAATTGAATTAGACTTGCCCGGTAAAAAAAATTATCGGGTTTGTGCTTAATTTGTTCCTGAATTATCTCTTCTGACTTGTCGTACAAATCGAGTTCTTTATAACAAGAAAGCAAGTATTTAAAATGTATATCTGAATGCGTTTGAGAGTATAATTTCTCATATAATTCGACAGCTCGGGTATATTCATTTTGAGAATAATACAAGAGTGCAAGCTGATTGAGGTTGGTATCGTTTTGTGCATACATACCAATTGATGTAAGCATACATACGAAATAAATCAGCACATATTTCATCTGTTTAATTTTAATTTATTTTTTTCAGGCACAATATACAAAAGATATTCTTCTCAGCTAGATTTCAGTTACTAATAGTTATCCTCAGGATACAAGAATCTTAAAAAATGTGTCTCTTTCTCTATTCGAATTAACAGTATAGAAACTAAACAAATAACAGATTATTGCACACCGGCTTACATACACATCAAATTACTTTCTGAATATTCACAAAGTAATCAGAACAAAAAAAGCGTATTCATACAAATACGCTTTAAATGTTATATGTTTAAAATAAAATTTATCGTTTATGTTGTGGCTCACTCGAAACCGACAATTTTTTTCTGCCTTTAGCTCTTCGTGAAGCAATTACTCTCCTACCACTAGCTGTAGACATTCTTTCTTTGAAACCGTGTTTGTTTTTTCTTTTTCTTTTCGAAGGTTGATATGTCCTTTTCATCAGTAACTATTTTTTAAAATTAATGTTCTACTATTTAATAAAAACGTAACTGTGTTACCAGTTTGTTCACAAATTCGGATTGCAAAAATAGAAGTTTTATTGAGAATAAAAAAATTTTCAAGACACAATCGGTAAATAAATAATCTTTTTTGTCTCAAAAAAAGAATGCGGGAAAATTTCTGAAATTGAATACACCTTATATGATTTAAATGATGCTAGTTCCTCAGAAAAGTCACCTCCTTTCAAATAGATAATTCCATTGGGCACAGATGCGGGTGAATGACGCAGAATATTTTTTTTCGTAAGTGCTACAAATTTCGGAAAAGCTGTTACCGCCCTGCTCACAATATAATTGTACTGCGTTCGCAATTTTTCGACACGCACCTGCTCGGCAGTTACATTTTTCAAGCCAAGAGACTCTGCCACAGAATGAACAACCGATATTTTTTTGGCAGTTGCATCGATTAAGGTAAAAGACACCTCGGGAAATAATATTGCGAGTGGAATACCCGGAAAACCACCACCGGTTCCAACATCGAGTACAGTCGTGTTTTTTTCTAAAGGAAAAAAATGAGCAATCGACAGTGAATGCAAAATATGGTGAGTGTAAATATTTTCGATATCTTTTCGAGAAATAACATTTATCCGCTCATTCCAATACATATACAATTCTCCTAAGGCGGCAAACTGATTGGATTGTTCATCCGTAAGATGAGGAAAAAATGTAATGATATCTTGCATAAAAAAGTACTGCTAATCTGAAGGTTTTGAAATAGTATTTGTCAGTAATTCACGAGCACGAAACAACTGAGCCTTAACTGTACCAAGTGGTAAATTCATATGTTGAGCTATTTCTTCGTAGGCATATTCTTTAAAATAACGCAGTTCAATAAGTTCACGATAGCGAGGTTTTAATTGTTGCACAATTTCCAAAATTTCCTCTTTGTTCTGCAATTTTATTAACTCTTCTTCGGGATTCAAATCGGTGGCTTCAATAGAAACAGACGAATCATATTCATCAGACTCACTCGTTTGATCGATAGACACCGTAATTGCTTTTCGCTTTCGTAAAAAATCTATACAATTATTCGAAGCAATACGAAAAAGCCAGGTACTAAACGCATAATCAGAAGTGTACTGAGCAAGATTTTTGAAAGCTTTACCAAAAGCCTCTATTGTAAGGTCTTCTGCATCATTTTGATTTTTCACCATTTTGAGCATCATATAAAAAATGGTGTCTCGATATTTTTTCATTAAAGAAAAATATGCTTGTTGATCTCCTTTGAGTGCCGCCTCAACAAGAAAAATATCATGCTTTGCTTTAGTGGAAAACTGTTCGTGTTGTGTCATCTCTTCGTATGTGAAAAAATTTTGTTTTGAATGTGCAATATCAATATGATGATTGGCAAAACCAAGTCAAATAAAAGCGAATATACTAATAATTTTTTTTCTTTTAATCTGTTCATTGCACAATTATTAATAATTAATAAAATAAGAAACCGAGCCGATACAACAGAAATAACTGGTATATACATATTTGTGATACCAAACACGAGGTATAAAACTAAGGCAACATACAACACAAATTTACTAAAAGGCTCCACCAACAGGAGCAGTTTGTGGAGTAGCGAATATTTTTTTGATGTGCTTAAATGCCGTCTTTTTTGTGCACGCCAGTCAAAAAATGATGTAACTTGTACCGAGCGGGTAAAGGACTCGGGATGTAATGAAATAGCAGTATTTTTTCGTGTTGCAGTTTCGCTGACAAACAAATCATCGTCTCCGGAACGAATGTGGTAATGATTGCGAAATTTACTACTCTGTTCGTAAATGGTTCTATCATACGCCAAATTTCGCCCCACTGCCATATATGGAATACCGGCGTGGGCATATGACAGATATTGCACTGCAATAGAAAAGGTATCGTAGCGAACTAATTTATCTAAAAATCCCGATTGTTTCTCATACCCGCCATAGCCGAGCACAATATGTTTGGTTTCAGAAAATTTAGAACTCATATGCTGCAACCAGTGTTCGGAAACTGGATAACAATCGGCATCAATAAACACAAAATGATTATATTTCGCCGCTTTTATTCCCAGAGTAATTGCCAATTTTTTGTTGTGTCGAAATTTTTCATCTTTCACAATTTTCCGGTACGTAATGTGCGGATAGTCGCGTGCTAAATTAGAGACATAAAATTCCGTATCATCTTCGGAACAATCATCAATTACCACAACTTCGAATGTGGGATAGGTTTGAGTAATAACTGATTTAAGATAATTTCGAATATTCTCTTCTTCATTCTGTGCACACATAATTACCGAAATAGGCACCTGTGATGTGTGCGATTTCGGCTTTCTTTTCACACAACATACACGAATGTAAAAAAACATATAATAGAAAATCTGAATAGACGCAGCTATTATAAGAATTAAGCTTATTACATAAAAAATACTTGATAATTTAATTTCTATCATTCGTTTGAATTGAAAACTGTAGCGGAAACAAAAATACAGTTTTTCTCAAGCCATACAAAAAAAAGGAGGGGTTATTTAATTGTCTAAACTGTGATTGTATGGATAAAAGAAATTGCTTGATTTTTTAGGCACGGAATTATTTACTACATTATACCGTCGTATCATATTGAAAATCTAAATCAAACCATAACAATCGGACGTTTTTAATAACCATGAAAAAATCTTATGCTATCTTACACCATGCCGGCAAATCCCATAAATGCCATAGAAAGCAGACCTGCTGTTACTAATGCTATAGGCACACCTTTCATTCCTTTGGGAACACTCATTAAATTGAGATGTTCGCGTAAACCGGAAAAGAGAACTAGTGCTAAGCCAAATCCAATTGCATGTGCAATAGCAAATATTACAGCTTTAAGCAAACTGGCATCTTCCATACCCACAGCAAGCATTGCAACCCCCAAAACAGCACAATTGGTAGTAATAAGCGGAAGAAACACACCCAATGCTTCATATAATGGTGGGGACACTTTTTTAAGTATAATTTCCACCATTTGTACTAATGAGGCAATTACCAAAATAAACATAATAGTACGCATAAACAATAAATTATATGGTACCAATACATATTGATGCAACAAATACGTAATCATAGTCGCTATAACCATAACAAACAGAACCGCACCGGTCATTCCCACTGCAGTAGACACTTTGTGTGAAACACCGAGAAACGGACAAATCCCGAGAAATTGTGCTAAAACAATATTGTTAACTAATATTGCTGATATGACGATAAATATATAATCCATAATTTCTAAATTTTATGCTCGTTTATGTTTTAATCTATTGATAAAAGCTATTAAAAACCCAAGGGCAATAAATGCTCCCGGAGGCATTACAAACAATAAGAATGTTTGGGCATTCTCGGGCACAAAAGACACATTAAAAATGGTACCCGAACCAAGCATTTCGCGAACGGTACCTAATAATGTAAGAGCAAAGGTGAAACCTAATCCCATTCCCAATCCGTCGATAACCGACGATATAAAATTGTTTTTTGAGGCAAATGCTTCGGCACGTCCGAGTATTAAACAGTTTACGACAATAAGCGGGATAAATAATCCTAATTGATTATACAATTCGGGTAAAAAACCCTCCATTACCATTTCCACAATTGTAACAAACGAAGCGATGATAACGATAAACGAAGGGATTCGTACTTTCGAAGGGATTTGTTTTTTTACTAAAGAAACCACCGTGTTTGACATAACTAACACAAATGTGGTTGCCAAGCCCATACCAAGACCGTTAATTGCCGAAGAGGTAACGCCCAATACCGGACACATTCCAAGCAAGAGGACAAATACCGGATTTTCTTTTAAAAATCCTTTGGTAAAATTCTGTAATTGGTTCATATGTTTTTTTTATTAATTTTTAATGGGTTTTTTCATCTGTACTTGTAGCACCGGTATTGGCATCGCAAGAATCCACACATACGGCATATGCCATTTGCAAGGCATCACAAAACGCACGACTCGATATTGTTGCTGCGGTAATAGCATCGACTTGTCCGCCGTCTTTTACAACCTGCATCTTAAAATCTTTCGGGTTTTTATCAGCAAACTGATCTATAAATTCCGCTTCAGTCATTTTAGTTCCTAAACCGGGCGTTTCTGTTTGTTCCAAAACAGAAATGGCGTGAATAGTACCATCAGGTAAAAAACCAACCATAATACGTACATCCCCTGAATATCCGTCTGGTGAAAATGCATTAACCGCCGTGCCAACCAATTCGCCACTTTGATATGCTTTATACACTTCTACACTATCGCCAAGAGCTTTCACAAAAACTGCGTATCGGGTATCAACCGGATTATTATCAAATTCGGGAAGCACCTCAACCAAAGCATCTTTCTTCTTAGAAAGTTGTGCCTGCTGAATAGGTTTAATTGTTAATTGATTAACATACGCTAAGGCAAAACCCGAAATAAGGGTAATAACAACCAGCGTTGTAAGCATATTAAATAAACTAGATTCTTTTTGTTGTGCCATAATTCTTATTTTTTAGCTCCGAAAACACGGGGACGTACATTTTTATTAATAATTGGTACCGTTGCATTCATTATTAAAATTGCAAAAGAAATACCTTCGGGATATGAGCCGAACACACGAATTGCAATGGTAATAACACCAATACCCACACCATAAATAAGCATTCCTACCGGTGACATGGGGGACGTAGCCATATCAGTTGCCATAAAAATAGCCCCCAACATGGCACCTCCGGCAAAAATATGAAAGAAAGGACTCATATACTCTTGAGAATCAACGAGATTAAGAACACCAGTAAATAAAAACATGGTCAATAAAATTGACACCGGAATATGCCAGGTAATAATTTTTTTGTACAACATATATAAACCGCCAATAATGAGTGCGAGGGCAGAAACTTCACCTAAACTACCACCAATACCACCGGTCAGCATCTGAAACATGTGAGGTAATTGCGGTACAATATCTGAAATAGAATCTCCTTTCGACAAGCCCTCTTTCACAAAAGCCAATGGTGTAGCTCCGGAAACGGCATCAGCAAAAAAGTCGCCATTTAGAGGTTGCGGCCATTGTGTCATTTGCACCGGAAAAGACATTAACAAAAACACCCGCCCAACCAAAGCAGGATTAAACGGATTTTGCCCTAATCCACCGAAAGACATTTTTCCGATACCAATAGCCACAAAACTACCAACTACGATCATCCACAGTGGTAATGAACTGGGGACATTAAAGGCCAACAACACACCGGTAAGAGCAGCAGAACCATCAAAAACCGTTAGTTTTCCCTGTATTAAAAATCGTTGTATTAACCATTCAAACAACATACAACTCACAACCGCAGTTGCTGTTACTACCAATGCACCGAGACCAAACACATACAATGACATAGCAAAAGCCGGAATTAAGGCAATCAACACCCCATACATAATAGCCGATATTGACCCCTCACTGTGTATATGAGGTGATGGTGAAACTGTAAATATTTTTTTAACCGAAGTATTCATATGTTTATTTTATTTCTTTTTCTTAGTATGTTCACGAACAATATTTTTTCCTAAACGAATATAATCGAGCAAAGGACGATGTGCCGGACACGAAAACGAGCACGAACCACATTCAATACATTGCATTACAGCATGTTCTTGCAATTCATCGACCATTTCGTGTTCGGCAAGGCTCATCAGCAAATAGGGTTCAACACCAACACAGCAAACCGATATACATTTTCCACAACGAATACAATTCGCCATTTCTTCTCGTTTCGATTCAGTTGACGGCATCATAAGAATACCCGAAGTTCCTTTGGTTACCGGAGCATTGAGTGAAGTTATTGTTTTTCCCATCATCGGTCCGCCCGCTATAACTTTTCCCGTATCTTCGGGAACACCACCGGCAGCATCAATAAGTTGTTGCACCGGTGTGCCGATTCGGACCAGAAAGTTAGATTGCTGCAATACCTGTTTTCCCGTTACCGTAATCACTCGTTCAATTAAAGGTTTATTTTTTTGCACCGCTTCGTACACGGCAAAAACAGTCCCTACATTATGCACAATAGAACCAGCATCAATGGGTAATCCACCGATAGGAACCTCTTTACCAGTAACAGCTTTTATTAGTTGTTTCTCTCCCCCTTGCGGATACTTCACTTCCAAAGGAATAACCGTTATTGTTGGATGTTTTTCTGCAATGGTAGAAAATAATTCAATAGCATCAGGTTTATTTTTTTCGATTCCAACATACGCAACCGGCACCCCAATCGCTTTTTTAATAATCTCTATACCCACAAAAATTTCTTCAGCTTTTTCGAGCATGAGACGATGATCGGAAGAAAGATACGGTTCACATTCTACCCCATTAATAATTAGCTCTTCCGCTTTTTTACCATCGGGAACAATAAATTTCACATGAGACGGAAAAGTTGCACCTCCCATTCCCACAATACCATTTTCGAGTACCTTCGTGCGAATTTCCTCGGCAGACAAAGAAATATCAGAGATTACCTCATCTGTTCTATTAATAGTCTCCTCCCACACATCGCCATTGGTTTTGATGACAATCACATCTTGATAAAAGCCCGAGGCACACATCATTTTATCAATTTTCTGCACCGTTCCCGAAACAGGAGCATGAATAAAGGCAGATACAAAGCCCGACGCTTCGGCAATTTTAGCACCTACCTTAACCTCATCACCTCGTGCCACTATTGGTTTCGCCGGCACACCAAGATGTTGCGACACCGGCATATAAACCATATCGGGAACAGCAAGCGTAGTAATAGACTCCGCAGCTGCAAGTTTTGTATCGGGAGGATGAATACCTCCTTTTGGAAATGTATAGACCATAGTATTTTATTTATTTCTCAGCAACTTCTGGTTTTTTTACCGGTTCTTCTTTAATTTTTCGTGGTGGAAAATTTGTTTCATGAATAGCATGTGTTGGACATTCCAAGACACACTTGCGACATAACTTACATTTATCGTCAATAATATACGCAAGATTATCGACCATGGTAATTGCATCGTGCGGACATGCTTTCACACACTTTCCACAGCCGATACAGGCAACCTCACACACTTTGCGTGCAAGAGCACCTTTATCTTTATTCACACAAGACACAAATATTTTTAAATCCTTTTTATTCGTTTTTCGCAACTCAATAATATCACGCGGACAAATATCGACACATTTGCCGCAGGCAGTACAGTTTTCGGTACTAACAACCGGTAATCCTGTTTGTTCGTCAATATAAATTGCATCGAAGTCACAAACAGGCACACAGTCGCCGTAACCAAAACAGCCGAACGAACAGCCACTTTCTCCGGCAAAGGTAGAATCGGCAAGACGGCAACTTACCGCACCATCATACGAAGCTTGTTTGTTGGTATGTTCGCACGAACCATTACAGCGAACAACTGCTACTTTTTGAGCTTGAACAGCTACAATTTTTCCGGCGAGTTCAGCTATTTGCTTCATCACATCACCACCACCAACCGGACAATAGAGGTTTTCCACATCATCGGACTCAACAAAAACTTGTGCAAATTTGCGACACCCCGGATAACCACACCCACCACAATTGGCAGCAGGAAGCATTTCCTCAACTTCGTCAATTAAAGGATTTTCAATCACTTTAAATTTTTTACTCACAAAAAATAGAATAATAGCAGCACCTAAACCTATAGAGCTTAATATAATAACCGGAAAAAACATTGCTTCGTTCATTATTTAATTCGTTCAATTTGAAAAGAAAACCGAGATCGCATTATCTGTTTATTAACATATAATAACAAATAATAAGGTATTAACAACATAAGGGAATACACACCGGCATATAGCTCAGTAGTAAATTGCAAAAAAATTAACAAAGAAATAAACACCACAAGAAACGGTAAAAGATAACCATAAAACAAAGCCTCAAAACCTTTTTGTTGCGAAATAGAAACCGATACAGTTTCACCTCGAGAATACGTCCAAGATTTGGATGTAAATACTCGTATTGATTTTTCTTCCATATCGCCTACATTACAGACAGACTGTGCATGACATCCCGAACATGCAGACTCGGAAACGATAGAAACATCTACAAAATTATCTGAAATTCGTTCAACGATACCACTATGACAAATATGAGAAGATTGAAAATTCATACATACTAAATTTAAGAGCAAATGTACGTATTTCACGTAATATTCAAAAAAAAACACGACTGTTTCCGTTTTTTTTATTAACATCTTAATCCGTAGCTATAGTTTTCATCCACTAATAATACATATAAAATTGCGTTAGCACCCGAACTGCTAAATTAAAAAGACATAAGGCAAATGAGCATAAGATACCTAATAACTGACAGCTGATATCTAAAAAACAACCAGACTTTTTCTCACACATTACCCCCACAAATTATCATGAAATCTCATTTTTTCTCAAAATAAAAAGTCTTATGTCATTTTTTTTTTTAATTTTATCCCGCTATTAAATGAACTGACTAATCATAATAACCTTTACCAATGAAAATAACATATTCATTTTTAACCATTTGTTTGCTTTACAGCATTACGACACAGGTGTTTTCTCAAAAAAATGCTCAACCCGAAAATTATCGTGATTCTGTAATAACGGCTATTTATAAAATAGATGAGCAAGAACATGAAATTGCCGAACGTCTCCTATCTTCGGTACCGACACACGATACTATATATAATTTAGCTCAATACGAACAGGGCTTAAACTTTTTAAATGGAGGGAAATTTGAAGAAGCAATTGCGGTATACAGCAACATGACAAAAACAGCTTCTGAATATAATCATCGGGCATACTCGGGCTGGGCAATTGCTCTCGATAGTTTAGAGAAAGATGAGGAATCACTTGCTGTTTTTGATAAAGGTATAGCTGAATACACACATCACTATTTACTTTATTTTAACAAAGCAACTACCCTGCAAGGCATGGAACGCTATCAAGAAGCTGTGGAATATTACAAAAAAACCATATTGTATGCTCCGGGACACGTCACCTCACATATACGATTAGGAGTTTTAGCAGCCGAAGAAGGCGAATACACACGTGCAATGTTAAGCCTCTTTTATGCAACAATGATGTCGTCGACTGCAGAACAAAAACACGCTTTATTAGAATATATGGAATCGATTTCAGACCTAAATATTGAAATTGATAAAAAAGGAATTGATTTTGGAGACGATAAGATTTTTAGAGATGTTGATTTGATTTTTCAAAACCAAATTGCTCTCAGCAAAGACATTAAGGATTTGACAAAACTTAAATGGTCGTTAACGAAACAATTATACATGATTTTTGACGCTTTAGCAAAAGAAAAAAAATATTCAACCGACAATACTGATTTTTGGGTGCAAACATATCTTCCAAAATATATTGACATATATACAACCGGAAATTATACCGGTATGGTATACTTGACAATATCAGACATTGAATCGAAAAAAATTCAGAAACGGGTCAAAAAAGGTCAAAAAGACGTATCAAATTTTGTTGCGTGGCTTCGCGAAAATTGGGATTACTATAATTCTACTCAATATATGAATTTTAATAATTCATGGCAAAAGGTTTCGTTCTACATTACCGAAGGGGATTTACTTGGTGGTATGGGACTCAAAAATGAAGATAAAGAACCTATTGGAGCATGGGAATATTACCACACAAACGGACGTATTCGTTCGAGTGGGAATTTTGTAGATGGCGAACGTGAAGGCGAGTGGGAATGGCTGTATGCGAACACGGGAACAATTGACGAGTCTATTACCTACAAAGACGGCTCACTTAACGGAAAACACCGTACATATCGCGAAGATGGTTCTCTTAAATCAGAAGCTGAATTTGTTGACGGAAAATATTCGGGTCACTATTACTTTTTTTCACGATATGGCGACACGCTCAGTGATGTAATGTTAGAAGAAGGCGTTCGCAACGGGGAATTCCTCTCATATTACCCCAACG
This sequence comes from Bacteroidales bacterium, assembly GCA_027858745.1. Taxonomy (GTDB): domain Bacteria; phylum Bacteroidota; class Bacteroidia; order Bacteroidales; family UBA1715; genus JAQICB01. The sequence continues at coordinate 8,312 of JAQICB010000026.1, read as the reverse complement.
GCACATTAAAAGAACAAGCATTTTTTAAAGATGGTGATTTAGACAGCACCAACACTATCTATTTCCCAAATGGAAATATAAAATCTACTGCAAGCTATACAGAAAATGAAGCGAATGGGGAATTTACCACATACTATTTTAATGGTCAAGTAAAAATCAAAGGTAATTACATTGAAGACGAGCTCAATGGAGAATACACAACCTATTACCAAAACGGAAACATTGAAAGTATTGGTGCGTACAAAGAGCATTCTGCGGTGGGACCATGGAAACATTATTACTATAACGGTTCCTTAGAAAAAGAAATAGAATATGACGAAAAAGGGAAAATAAATGCAACGCTCAAAGCATATGATAGAGATGGAAATCACTTCAAAACAGAGGAATACAAAAATGGTGAATCACTTGCTATTACCTATACAAACACACAAAACAAAGTGGTGTATGAGACAAAAAAATCTCGCAAAAATCTCGAATTCAAAAGTTTTTTACCCGATGGCACAATACAAACTGAGGGCTTATTAGAAGATGACAACAAAGAAGGTGAGTGGATTTATTACACAAAATATGGTGCTAAAAAATCTGCAGAAAATTACTCAGAAGGTGAAATTGTTGACCAAGCTGTTGACTTCTATCCTTGTGGAGCAATAAAAGCAAAACGAAACTATTCTGATGATAAACAAGATGGTTTGCAAATGAATTTCTTCTCTCACGACACCATTGAATACGAGGGCTATTACCGAAATGATACCATAACCGGCTCATGGTTTTTTTATTATAATGACGGTACTTTACGGAAACAAAATTATTTTACAAATGATGAAATTTCGTATAGTTATACCTGCGATGTAACCGGAAAAAAAGACTATGAATACTACTACAAAGAAGATGAACTCATACTCGAACACATATACGATTCTACCGGAACGGTTCAACAAACAATTGAAAAATTTCACGGAACAGTTAAAATAGTAAACCCTCATTCGAAAAAATTATATGCAGAACTCACCTACACAAATGGAGAATTTAATGGTTCGGCTAACTGGTATTATTTTAACGGAACAAAAAGTTGTTCGGGCAGTTATTTAAATGGTGAGCGTCACGGATTGTGGAAATGGTATGCTCCCAATGGAGTTGTAACAACCAAAATCCCATATGAAAACGGTGACATTCATGGCACATTAAAACGATTCCACAGTGCCACCGGAAAAATTTATGCAGAAGAACTGTACGAATATGATACACAACAAGGATTGGAAACTTATTATCACCCGAACGGCAAAATACACTTTTCTCGCAGCTATGTTGACGATGAAATTCACGGAACTGTAGTGTATTATTCCGAAGCAGGAAATGTGTATCAAATTCGATACTTTGATATGGGAAAACTTATTGGCTATTCGTACCACGGAAAAGACGGAAAACCGATTGACATGATACCGTTTGAAGGAACCGGAAAAGCTGTTTTCTACTACAGCACGGGGGAAAAATCTCTCGAATGGGAACGAGTTAACGGTAAATTAGACGGAGATTTTATTCGCTACGCCGAAGATGGCAGTATTATGGAAAAAGAAACATACGTTAAAAACGAACGTCACGGAAACGCCTATCGCATGAGTGCTCCAGGTGTAAAATGGTATGATGTTAATTTATTTTATGGCAATTACAATGGCACATATACCATGTATTATTTAAATGGGAAACCTTATAGCCAAACAGAATACCATAATAATAAAGAACAGGGAACTGAGAAAGTATATAACAAAAAAGGGGAACAAACGCACCTCAGAACATACTACGATGGAATTATTATTAACGAACGAAAGCTCTAAGTATTCATGAAATATATATTAACGGTATTCATTAGCATTATCTCTTATTTTTCATTTGGTCAAAGTCCTCAGGAAAAACTCACGGAATATTCTGAGAAATTCCCAAATGAACAGGCTGTATTTACCATAAATAATGAAACAGTTGAAATAAACATAAAAAAAGAAGACCTCCATATTGTTTCTGAACATGAACAAGAACTGTTTCTTATGACTGAAAATGCAAGTCAGTTCAACGAAGAAGAGGTGGATTACAGCGATTTTTTTGAGATAGACAATATCAAGGCATATACGCTCAGACCTCACAAAAATGGCTACAAAAAAGAAAAGGTTTCAAAAATTATCGATTCCGACAAAATTCGTAATTCCTATGTTTTTCACGATGATATTCGTTCGAAATCCTTTTTATACGATGGGGTACAAAAAGGAGCTTTTACGCATTTTGAATATGAAGAATCATTCCTAGATCCACACTTTTTTGGTAGTTTTAGCTTTCAAAATTTTATTCCGGTGGAATCAAGCACCTATACAATTTATGTTCCCGAAGGTGTAGAAATAGGATATCAGCTGTTTGGACCAGACAGTCTGCAAAATGCAATTTCATTTTCGAAAACGGCATATAATAAAGGCACAAAATACGAATGGAGCGTGACAAACATGCCAAAAATGAGACCTGAAGGAAACGCACCAAGTCATCAATATTTTTCGACACACGTTCAAGTTTGGATACAAAAATATACCACTTCGTCGGGAGAAATAATTGATATATACAAAGACGCTTCGAAACTTCATTCATGGTATGCCTATTTACTCCAACATGTACCACAACATAAAAGTGAAGAATTTGTTGCACTCTGCGACAGTATTGCAAAAAATGCACCAACAGATATTGAAAAAGTTAAACATGTTTTTTATTGGGTTCAGGAAAATATGAATTACATAGCTTTTGAAGCAGGTCTGGAAGGATTTATACCGCGCGGTGCCGACATGATTTTCAAGAAACGATACGGCGATTGTAAAGATATGGCGAATTTAATTGTTTCGATGTTGGAAGAAATGGGAGTTACGGCTCATCATACGTGGATTGGATCGCGAGATATTCCCTACACATATAATGAAGTGCCTACCGTATCGAGCGACAATCATATGATTGCAGCATATATAACCGAAAATGATTCGGTCATTTTTCTTGATGCCACATCCAAGCATTTACCCTTCGGTCTCCCCTCTTCATTTATTCAGGGAAAACAGGCAATGATACACATGGATACCACTTTTATTCTCCGTACGGTTCCCATTATTTCTGCACAACAAAATGCCTATATCGATACAACATATATGCATATTACAAACAAGTCAATTCAAGGGGTAAGCACAATTGAATTAACCGGATATTTAAAGCAAACAATCAATCGCCGTTTAGACAACGAAAAGGATAAAGAAATAACTGAATTCTTGAAAAAATATACTAAAAAGGGAAACAACACCTATAATGTAACCGATTTTACATTAATTAATCAATCACGTAAAGATTCTACGCTCATTATTCACACCGATTTTACAATAGATAATTATATGGTATCAAACAAAAATGAGTTGTACATTAACCTAAATCTTGATCTTCTTTCGAAAAAATACGATATCCGTAAAGACCGTGTATATCCCATTGAATATGACAATACAGAGACATACAACATTACAAACATATTGAAAATCCCTGAAGGATATTCGGTAACTTATATTCCCGAAAATACAGAGTTTTCTTCAGAAACACTATCATATTCTATCTCATACCATCACAACAAACATTCTGTAACCTGTACTCTTATTTTGAAAAATAATAGTATTTTTGCTGAACAAACAGATTTTGAAACAATTCGAGCTCTCACATCTCAACTTCAATCAGCATACAGAGAGTCGATTATATTAACAAAAAAATAAAACATTATGCGTTCATTAGTAAGTCTTATCATTGCAAGTTTTTTCTACCTCACAAGCCTCGCGCAGGCAAGTTTCTCTTCTTACGATTGGGACGAGGCAGAATATAGCACCGTTATTGAACGTTTTACTGATGAAAGTACTATCATACTTTTTGAAAAAAACCTCATAGAATTTTTTTATGATACCGATGATTCTTTTCGTGAAATAAATGTAACACACGTCAAAGCACAACTCAACAGCGACGATGCAATTTCAGCATACAACACAATTTATTTACCCATTAGCACCGACGAAAAAGAGGTTATTGCACAAAAAACACGTGTAATTAATAAAGACGGTTCGGTAAAAGAACTTGATAAGTCTGCTATAAAAATTAAGAAAGATGAAGAAACCGGAAAAGTCTATAAATATTTTGCGGTAGAAGGAATTGAAAAAGAAAGCCAAATCGAATTTTTCTTTGTGGTAAAAAAAGCTGCAAATTATAATGGTGGCATCTATCAATATCAGGAAGAAAATCAGATTCAAAAGGTGCATTTTACACTCCAATGTCCGGAAGATCTTTTTTTCACATTTAAACCACTCAACAATGCCCCGGAACCAGCATTAGATTCGACCGGAGATGTCAATATCTACACATTTACCGATTCGCTTATTACCAAACTAGAACACGAAGATTTTTCAAACTACCAAGCAAACCTGAAACAAATTCATTACAAACTCGATAAAATTATTCGAAACAATCGTGTTCAACGAAATTTAATTAATTATGGTGATTTTTCGCAAAATTTTTATGCTCTCATATACAAAGATATTAGTAAAGGCGAAGAACGATCATTGAAAAAAATATTAAAAAAAATAGACATTCAAGACGAAGACAATCAACGAGAAAAGGTATTTAAAATTGAAGATTATTTAAAGAAAAATATTTCGATAAACCCACAGGGAAGCAGTGATATTTCTGACGGGTATTCACGAAAAATCATGACCGAAATCGGCTTCATTCGCACAATGGCTAATTGCTTAAAAAAATTAGATATTCCACACGAAATGGTAATCACCTCGGACCGTACAGAAATTAAATTTTTAGACGATTTTGACTCTTTTATTTTTCTGCAAGAATCCTTACTCTACTTTCCGGAATTAGATGAATACTTAATTCCAAGTAAGCAATTTTACCGTCTCGGACTCATTCCATATTCATTTACACACAACAAAGGATTATTTATAAAAGAAGTATCTGTTGCCGGATATACAACCGGTGCAAATGAAATAAAAATGATACAAGCACCGTCGAAAGACAAAGCTTACAGTAAAATGTATTTAAATGTCTCGTTCAAAGAAGACGATCCTTCTAAAATTATTATTGATTGCAAAAATGAAAGTTTCGGATACTCAGCCATGTCTTCTCAGCCATATTTTGAATTGCTCGACGATAAAACTACACGAGAATTACAAGAAGAACTTATTAAGTTTATGTCATCTGATGCCGAAATTCTTTCGATGGAATACACAAACACATCTATTGAAGATTTAGGTAAACGTCCGTTAATTGGCGTCGCAGAAATTGAGGCAGCTGATTTGGTGGAAATTGCCGGCGATAAATTATTATTTAAAGTGGGCGATTTGATTGGTCCACAAATGGAAATGTACCACGAAGATAACCGCAAAACTCCCATAGAAAATCATTACAACCGTATATACTATCGCGAAATAACATTTACTATTCCAGAAGGGTATACAATTAACAATTTAGATGATATTGTTATTGACAAAAAAGTTATTGAAGAAGATGGTACTGTGAGCACACAATTTGTATCATATTACACCCAAGAAGGACAAACGGTTACCATTATCAGCGACGAATATTATGACAAAATTTCGTACCCCATAGAACAATACGAAATATTCCAAGAGGTGGTAAATGCTGCAGCAGATTTCAATAAAGTAATTTTTGTATTAGAACAAACAAAGTAATTTCAACTTCTAACTAATGGATGTTGCTTCAATTATTTTAATTGGTATTGGTCTTTCATTTGACAGCCTTGCTGCATCTTTAACAATAGGTGCGTCCGGAAATAATGTAACAAGAAAACACATATTCAGAGTTGCAGGATCGATGGCGTTTTTTCAAACCCTCACCCCCTTATTAGGGTGGTTAGTCGGTAATCATTTTAAAACCATTGCCGAAAAATACGACCACATCATTGCCATTATTTTACTTGCCAGTATAGGAGGAAAAATGATATACGACGGCATTACCCATAAAGATTCAGAAAATTCAAACTACGCAACACTTCCGGCAATTATGCTTATTGGCATTTCAATAGCAACCAGTATTGATGCTTTTGTCATTGGTATTACTTTTGGTATACTGAGGGTCAACATTTTTACAGCAGCCGTTATTATTGGCATTATCACATTTATATTTTCGGTATTTGGGGTTTATTTCGGCAAAAAAATAGGTACCAAAATCAATGATAAAATTGATATAATAGGCGGAATCGTATTACTCGGACTCGGACTCAAAATATTTATAGACCATACCTATTTTTAGATACAAAACCATATGCCAAAAGTAAAATCAGGAGCATTCTATATGCTTACCATCATTTTTGTTGTGTATTTATTTGACTATGCAGACCGTAAGGTTGTTTCGGCATTATTCACCTCAATAGAAGAAGATTGGAATGTGACAAATGCACAATTAGAAATGCTAAATGGCATTGTTTCACTTGTTATCGCAATTTTTGTTATTCCCCTTTCAATCATTGTTGACCGATGGAGTCGGGTGAAAATGATTTCGATAATGGTTTTTGTTTGGAGCATAGCCACACTTATGTGTGCATTTGCCGAAAGCTACACACAACTGCTAATATTTAGAGGTCTCACCGGATTTGGCGAAGCCGCATACGCAGCCGCATCTATAGCACTCATTACCAAACGATTCCCCGCACACCACCGAGCAAAACATATTGGCATATACGATGCCGCAGCTCCTATTGGTTCAGGCGTTGGTATTATTGCCGGTGGTCTAATTGGGGCAAAATATGGTTGGCACGCAGCTTTTGGCTGGCTTGCAGTTCCGGGAATTATTCTCTCCATACTCGTTCTTTTCATCAAAGACTATCATACCATACGCACACACACACAAAACTCAGTTTCACTCATTCGGAGTGTTATGCACGATGCCCTGTATTTGTTCAAAATACCCACCCTCCAATATTTATATGTCGCATACGGATTTGTCATAACCGTAAATACAACCATGATAGACTTTCTACCAAAATATTTAGAGATAACCTATCTCATTCCAAAAGAAAAATCAGGACTACTGGCAGGAGGACTTGCTGTGGGCGTTCTTTTTGGAGCAATACTCGGCGGTGTAATTGCCGATGTGTGGGAAAAACGAAATAAACATGCAAAAATATATGTGTCTATTTTTTCTACAATTCTATCAATTATATGTTTGCTCCTTGCTCTGAATGCAACAGATTTATGGACAGCACTTACCTTCTTCGGACTATTTGGACTCAATACCGTTGCATTTCTTGCACCCGTTTCTACAATGATTCAGCAAGTTGTAAAAACACGAGTTCGTGCATTAGCATTTGGATTTAATGTGCTGATAATGAACTTTTTTGTATTTGTATTTTCCGTACTCATTGGGTATATTTCCGATTTTAAAGGACTCACCTTTGCCCTTTCCTTGCTTTCGATATTTGGAGTATGTGCCGTGATTTTGTTTTATATGGCACGCAACACATATTATACAGACAAATCTGCTGTTATGGAATGAGAAAATACCGCCATGCAACACAAGTGTACCAACAAAGTGTAAATAGCAAATTTAAAATCAGCTTAGTTAAGTGGCTAAGCAACCCCGACCGGCAGCTCTGAAAGGTTTTATTGTATTTGCAAAGCACACCAAAACGCAATACAATGACATACAAAAAAACGGTTTATAACCGAAAATCTATACGATTACACGGATATGATTATTCGCAACAAGGATTATATTTATTACCATTTGCACGCACAATAGAGCATGTTTATTTGGCACCATTAAACAAGGTTATATGATATTAAATGAATCAGGAAAAATGGTTCAATATGAATGGGGCATGTCACAAAACGATTTCCAAATGTTGTTTTACATGAACATATAATTATGCCCAATTACATACACGGAATTATTGAAATTGTCCCCGTAGGGGCGACCCTTGCGGTCGCCCATGATAATAAACGTGGTCATCCATAATAATAAAAACATGGTTGCCCATAATAATGAAAACATGGTTGCCCATAATAATAAAAACGTGGTCATCCATAATAATAAAAACGTGGTCATCCATCATAATGAAAACGTGGTCGCCGGTGAAATTAAAAATATGGGTAACCATGACAATAAAAATATTTTCACCCATGATAATAATGGGCAACCACAAGGGATTGCCCCTACGATTACCATTGGAAATATTATTGGGGCAATTAAATCAATAACAACAAACGCATATATTTGGGGGGGGGTGAAAACCAACCATT
>JAQICB010000024.1 GCA_027858745.1 Bacteroidales bacterium | reverse complement strand
ATGAATTCTGTTATAAGTTCAATCGCAGATACTTTAAAGAAGCCTTATTTGGTAGGCTTTTAGTGGCTGCTGTTAGTAATAAAAATGAATTTAGGTACAAACACGGATAATCATATTAAATTTTACAGACATTTTTTACTATTAATCATTTTCCCCTATGATTACAAGCGATAATATTAAAGATTTAGAAAAACGCAAACTTGCGTTAAGGAGGTATCTTTGACGTTGATGCCAAAAAAGTTCTTTTAGAAGAAGAGCAACTCAAAACTCAAGACCCTCATTTTTGGGACAATCCACAAGAAGCAGAAATACAACTTAAAAAGGTTAATTCAATAAAAAAATGGATTGATTCGTACGAAGAAATTCATGAATTAACTGAAGATATAACGGTACTGTTTGAATTTCATAAAGAAGGTGAAGCCTCTGAACAAGAAGTTATGGAACAGTATAATTCTGCTGAGAAAAAAATTGAGACACTTGAATTATATAATTTACTGCAAAACAAAGAAGATGCGTTCGGTGCAATTCTTAAAATAAATCCGGGTGCAGGTGGTACCGAAAGTCATGATTGGGCAGCTATGCTCTTGCGAATGTATACTCGCTGGGGAGAAGTGCAGGGATATAAAGTGCGCGAAATAGACATTCAAGAAGGGGATATAGCGGGCATTAGTGCAGCAACAATTGAATTTGAAGGAGAATATGCATATGGCTACCTTAAAGGCGAAACAGGTGTTCATCGTTTAGTACGCATTTCACCTTTTGACTCCGGTGCACGACGACATACGTCATTTGCATCGGTAGAAGTTGCTCCTATTATAGATAACACTATCGAAATTGTTTTGAATCCTGCAGATTTAGAATGGGACACATACCGCTCGGGAGGAGCCGGCGGACAAAATGTAAACAAAGTGGAAACGGCTGTGCGCCTGAAACATAAACCTACCGGTATTGTTATAGAAAATTCCGAAACTCGTTCTCAATTACAAAACAGAGAAAAAGCAATTAGATTGCTTAAATCTCAACTATACGAACGAGAATTACGAAAACAAGCTGAAGAACGAGCTGCAAAAACTGGAGAAAAACTGAAAATTGAATGGGGATCACAAATTCGAAATTATGTGCTGCACCCCTATAAACTGGTAAAAGATGTACGAACACAACACGAAACAGGTAATGCGCAAGCTGTTCTCGATGGCGATATTCAAGATTTTATAAAAGAATATCTTATGCTATTTATAAAACACGAGAAATAACATGGAAGGTATATATATTCTTTGTATTCTAATATCTGCCTGTGCACATGCTCTCTATAATTATTTGATGCACTCATCAGGTGGCAGTAGATTATTTTTACTGTTCATGTTTCTAATTGCTGCATGTACTTCAGGTATTGCTCTGCTTTTTTCTCAACAAACAATTCACATCCCTTTTACACATTGCATTACTATATACGCAGCATCACTTTTTTATGTCTTATATCAAATCTCGGTTTCGAAAGCATATGAAAAAGGCGAAATATCACGATTATATCCTTTAACCGTGCTAAGTCCTATTTTTGTGCCAATTTGGGCATTTTTATTCCTACAAGAAACAATTTCAGGAGGAGTACTAATAGGTATCATTATTACCATTCTCGGAGCCATCTCCGTAAAACAAAAACAAAAATCATATACAAATATTCGCTACTTTTTTTCAAAACAAAACTCATATAAAGGAGCCGGAATAGCAATACTTGCTTCAATTTTTTACTCTTTCGGAGCCGTATTTGACAAAGCTAGCATTGAGCACTTTGAACTATTACCATATTTAGCAGTACTATTAACATGCATGGCAGTCAACATGCTTATAATAAACATAATACTCAATAAAAATATTTTTTCTCACGTACGAACAATACGAGCAATTCCCGTTTTAGCGGCAGGGCTTATTGCATATATTTCATTTTATACCTTTCGCGTAGCTCTCCAACATGTAGATGTGAGTATTGCGGTTCCAATACGAGTATCCTCTGTTCTTTTTGCCGTAATATTAGGCCTTACGTTTGGAAAAGAACTGATATCACGCAATAAAATAATAGGTATTATCACAATTATAAGTGGCATTTTAATTATTAACTTTACAGTATAATTTTATTTTTATGGCTTTCGAAAAAGAAATCAACAAACGACGAACCTTTGCAATTATCAGTCACCCGGATGCGGGAAAAACAACTTTAACCGAAAAACTATTGTTGTTTGGTGGAGCAATACACGTTGCGGGTGCCGTGAAATCGAATAAAATAAAAAAAACAGCAACATCCGATTTTATGGAAATTGAAAAACAACGGGGTATTTCGGTTGCAACATCCGTAATGGGATTCGAATACAACGATAAAAAAATAAATATTCTCGACACTCCCGGGCACAAAGACTTTGCAGAAGACACCTATAGAACATTAACAGCAGTAGACAGTGTAATTATTGTTATTGACGTTGCAAAGGGTGTTGAGGAACAAACAAAAAAACTAGCCAAAGTTTGTCGAATGCGTAACACTCCGGTTATGGTTTTTGTAAATAAAATGGACAGAGATGGTAAAGACGCATTTGAACTTCTCGATGAAATTGAATCATTACTATCAATTTCTGTAAGACCACTTACCTGGCCAATTGGTATGGGGAAAAAATTTAAGGGGGTATATAATATCTATAATCAAAACATGAGATTATTTGAACCCGACCAAGAAAAAGTAAAAGAAGCTATATCTTTTGACAATATTTCTGATCCTGAAATAGAAACCTATATTGGTGATGAAGAAGCAGAAATATTACGAGAAGAAATTGAATTAGTAGAAGCCGTATATCCAAAATTTAATTTAGAATTATATAAAAAAGCTGAAGTTGCACCAGTATTTTTTGGGAGTGCATTATACAATTTCGGTGTACAAGAAACAATTGACACATTTGTAGAAATTGCACCATCGCCACGAAATTCAGAAACTGCAGAACGAGAAATTATTCCATACGAAGATAAATTTTCCGGTTTTGTTTTTAAAATACATGCCAACATGGATCCAAATCATCGGGACAGAATTGCATTTGTGAAAATATGTTCCGGTAAATTTAAACGCAACACTAATTATCTACACATACGGAATAATAAACAAATGAAATTCCCAAATCCTACATCATTCATGGCAGAAAAAAAAGAAATAGTTGATGAAGCATTCCCCGGAGATATTATTGGTTTGTATGATTCCGGAAACTTTAAAATTGGAGACAGCCTTACCGAAGGAGAAATTCTCCATTTTTCGGGAATTCCGAGTTTTTCACCCGAAATGTTCCGATATATAGAAAATGGCGATCCCATGAAATTTAAACAATTACAAAAAGGTGTTGATCAATTAATGGACGAAGGTGTTGCTCAGTTATTTATCAATAAATTTAATGGCCGGAGAATTATTGGAACCGTTGGAGCTCTCCAATTTGAAGTAATAGAGTATCGCCTAAAACATGAATATGGTGCAACCTGTAAATATGAGCCGATACAATTATACAAAGCATGTTGGTTTACTTCTTCAAACAGTGAACAATTAGAAGATTTTAAAAAGAGAAAATATCAGAATTTAGCTAAAGATAAATTTAATAGAGATGTATTTTTAGCAGAAAGTTCGTTTGCATTGCAAATGGCTCAACAAAATTTCCCTGATATTAGTTTTCATTTTACGTCAGAATTTTAAAAAGACTTATCTTTGAAAAAAAAAATTAATATGAAAAATCACAATACAAATAATCAGCAAATAATATCGGAACTTGAGAAAGACGAACAAATATATTTTGTTGAAACCGAGAAAAAAGTTATTCGAGATAGACCCATAAAAAGTATTGTTAAGGCAATAACATGGCGAATAATAGCTTCTGCAACCACTTTTGCTCTCGCTTTATTCTTTTTTGACCAAGACCCTGATGCTGTTGAGAAAGCAACATACGTCGCTCTTTTTGAATCAATTATTAAAATATTTCTTTACTTTTTGCACGAACGTGCTTGGACAATACTCCGTTGGGGGCGAATGTTAGTTGTAATACGACGCAACTCGCCTATTTCCAAAAATTTATTTAATAAACTATTTTTCGTAAAGAAATAAAATCAAGCATAATGACAACTGAAGAATATACATTTGAAATCACCCCAAAAAAATCACTCTTAGCCTTTAATTTCAAAGAAATATGGCAATATCGTGATTTGTTGTTACTTTTTGTGCGAAGAGATTTTATTGCAATGTACAAACAAACAATCCTCGGACCACTGTGGTTTTTTATTCAACCAATAATTTCTTCGTTTGTTTTTTACATAATATTCAACCGGGTTGCAAATATCCCAACCGATGGAATGCCTCCCTATCTATTCTATTTAGCTGGATTAACAGCGTGGAATTATTTTTCCACCTGCCTAAACAGTACATCGAATATTTTCGTAACGAATGCCAGTATGTTTGGAAAAGTATATTTTCCAAGGCTCATAACCCCTTTGGCAGTGGTTATTTCAAATCTTATAAAATTTACAATGCAGTTCTTTGTATTTATGTTGTTTTACCTGTACTTTTTATACCAAGGTGCCGATATCTCAGTTACAATTTACGCATTTCTATTTCCTGTATTACTCATTTTACTTGCCGGATTGGGACTCGGACTTGGGCTCATAATATCGGCATTAACAACCAAATATCGAGATTTAACATTTTTGGTAGGATTTGGGGTTCAGTTGTTTATGTATGCAACTCCGGTGATTTATCCACTTTCTGAAATACCCGAACAATATCAAAAATATGTAATGCTCAACCCGATGACAGGTGTTGTTGAAACATTTCGTTTAGCATTTTTAGGTGCTGGAAACATGAATTGGACGGCACTATGGTATAGTATAACAGTAATGTGTGTATTACTGTTTTTTGGCATAATAATTTTCAATCGTACGGAGAAAAATTTTATGGATACAGTTTAAGATTAGTTGTCTTCAGCAAACCATTCTCCCCACGAAGTTGGTGTTTCATATAAACGAATACTGTGTAAATCAATCCCTTCCGGTAATTTATTGAAAATATATTCCGCAAAATATGCAACAAGATTTTCACAGGTAGGTTGAAAAGGCACAATTATATACTTATCTTCTTGTTGAAACTTTTTAATGTCCTCATGCGGATCATGTTCCTTATTTAACACCAATGCATGGTCGAACCGGTCTACAATATCCGTTTTTACAATTTTTTTCAAATCGCCAAAATCCATCACCATTCCTTTTGTTGGCGAACTTGAATCTTCATTAATGGCACCTTTTAAACAAACTTGTAATTTATAAGTATGACCGTGAATATTTCGACATAAACCATTATATTCGTGTAATGCATGAGCCATATCGAAGACAAACTCTTTGGTAATGCGTATTGTTTTCATTTTATTAATTTAAATTATTGTTATGTAAAAGGAACTTATTTAACATATCCTTTTACTTATTTTTAACGATTAATTTATCCAAATCCTTACGACAAACAAAAGTATTTACATACATTTGAATATTAATAATACAAATTTCACTATTTAAAATCTATTTTCAATCATGAAATCAATTTATTTATATACACTCGTTTTATTATTAACAGTATCGTGCAACACCACAACATCTCAAAACACTCAGAATAAAGCTCCCAAATACATATTTTTATTCATTGGTGATGGCATGGGAATGGTACAAAGTCAGGCAGCAGATTTGTATCTGAGAACAAACGAACAAGACAGTTTAGATTTACTCTATTTGCCGGGCACAGGATATATGTCTACCCATTCTGCAAATTCACAGATAACAGGTTCAGCAGCATCAGGAACCGCAATATCTACCGGCACAAAAACAAATAACGGCATGTTGGGTATCAGTCCGACCGGAGACACCCTTTTTAGTTTTATGAATACTGCTCACAAAAAAGGTATGAAAACCGGTATAATATCATCTGTTTCACTTGACCATGCAACACCAGCAGCATTTTATGCTCACCGCAACAGTCGAAACAATTATCATGAAATATCAGTACAATTAGCACATTCTGACATAGACTTTTTTGCAGGTGGTGGTTTTTTAAATCCTGTAAATAAATTTCAAAATGCGTACACATTAGCCGAAAAAAACGGATATACGCTTATAAAATCTCCCGAAAATCTTTCTTCTCTACAACCAGACTCTCGATATATTATATATGATAGTCTCACAGCCCTCCCCTACGCTATTGATTCACAAAAAAATCGTTTCTCATTAGAAATGATTACCCAAGCTGCTATTGAAAACCTTAAAAATGAGCAGGGATTTGTGATTATGATAGAAGGCGGAAAAATCGACTGGGCGAGCCATGCAAACGATGCGGCTACCACAATACACGAAGTAATAGAATTCAACAAAGCGATTACAAAAGCCCTCAAATTTTACAACAAACACCCCGAAGAAACATTAATTATTGTAACAGCCGACCACGAAACCGGAGGAATGGCTCTTGGCGAAGCAGTTGTGCCTTACGAAACACATTATGACATGTTAGTTCATCAACTCATTTCATACGAAAAATTTGAAGACACTTTACGAAAAATTTGGCAAGACAATCCTAAGATTAGCTTTGAAGAAGTATATGCACATATCACACAATTTTATTCAATAGGAGACAATTACATTAATTTTTCCAAAGACGATATATTATGTATTCGACGTGCATACGACTTTATAAATAACAACTACAAAATCAGTGAGAAAGAAGCATTACTTAAATATAATTGCACAAACATTTCAGCTCTAGCACTTGATAAATTATCGGCAATTACCATAACAACAAACCGAATTGTAGCTCAAAAATCAGGTATCGGATGGACAACATATGCTCATTCATCCGCTCATGTACCGGTGTTTACCATTGGTATAGGAAAAGAACCATTCTGCGGTTTAATTGACAATACCGATATTTCAAAAATAATCACATCATATATTGACCAAGAGTAGAACAAACATGAAAAACATTCTATTTTTTTTCACTGCAACATATCCGTATGGTTCCGGCGAAACCTTTATTGAAAATGAAATACACTATCTTGCCACATCATTCGATTCTGTAATTATTGTATCGAATAATGTTACAGATACCCAAACACGAAAAGTTCCTTCAAATGTGACGTGTCTGCGAATGAATTATGAATTATCATTCGCTCAAAAATTGTATGCACTCACACATATTTTTCATCCGCTTTTTTGGCATGAAATACGTATAATTCGCTCAAGATATAAAAAACAAATTTCACGTTTAATTCTCTTTACTGTACTTCAAAGCCTTCAAAAAGCTTTATCGTGGAAAAAACAAATTAGTAAAATTATTACGACACATTCTCATATAAGTGATTCTATTTATCTATATTCATATTGGAACAATGATACTGCTTTTGCTTTAAGTTACCTACAACAGAGCATTTCGACACGGAAATGCATTTCGCGAGCACATGGCTGGGATGTATATTTTGAAGCAAACGAAGCTCAATACCTTCCGTTTAAACAATATATTTTAGAAAAAAGCGACGGCATTTCATTTATTGCAGAAGAAGGAGCTAATTATTACAAAAATTTATTCCCCGAATATGCCGATAAAATGTATCTCTCACATTTAGGCGTAAACATTCCAGATATTCAAACAGCAAAAAAACACAATCATATACGCATAGTATCGTGCTCAAACATTATCCCGGTAAAACGAGTTCATTTAATTGCAAAGGCTATAGAAAAAATGCCATCTAAAATTAACATTGAATGGATACATTTTGGCACCGGAAATGAATTAGACTCACTTCAAGAATATTGCAAGAAACATCTTGAACCATTAACTCATATTAGCTACACATTTGCCGGACAGAAAACAAATAAAGAAGTTCTCTCCTTTTATTCAGAAAACTATATAGATATTTTTATTAATGTCAGTTCTTCCGAAGGAATTCCGGTTTCAATAATGGAAGCACAAAGTTATGGCATATCCTGTATTGCAACAGACGTAGGCGGAAGCCGCGAATTAATTACAGATAAAGAAAATGGCTTTATCCTCTCTTCCGATGCATCTGCTCAAGAAATTGCAGACACAATTCAATCTGTTTGGAAACTAAGTAATGATGAGACAGAAAAAATGCGATACACCGCACACAAACGAATTATTGAAAAGTTCAATGCAGAAAAAAACTACACCAATTTTATAGAAAAAATTCTTACTTTAACCGTATAACAAATAAATCCGAAGCTTTGCTTAAAAATAATTTTTCATTCTATCAAAGAATCCTGTTTTTCCCTCCTTTGGCTGAAAATTCTCCGATTTATTAATTTCCTCAAGCATAGATTTTTCCTCTTTCGAAACAGATTTAGGAACAAATACTTGCACATGAACCAAAAAATCGCCTCGTCCATATCCATTAATATCAGGAATACCCTTTCCCCGTAATCTTAAAATTTTTCCGGGTTGCGTGCCACTATCAATTTTAATTTTAACGTTTCCTTCAATAGTAGGAACCTCTACAGTAGCACCTAAAACCGCATCAGGAAAACTAATAGGTAGTTCATACAGAATATCATTACCATCACGTTCTAAACTCGGATGACTTTCTTCAGTAATAAGTACAATTAAATCTCCTGGAACGCCACCTCTACGAGCAGCATTACCTTTCCCTGCAACATTCAACTGCATTCCTTCACCGACTCCGGCAGGGATTTTAACTGTGACGGTTTCCTCTCCGTCAACAACACCTTCTCCATAACAGCTGGTACATTTTTGGCTTATTACAGTACCTTCGCCACCACATGTAGGACAGGGTGATTGTTGTTGCATTTGTCCCAAAATAGTATTTGTAACACGTGTCACATAGCCACTTCCATGACAGGTCGAACATGTTTCTACGCCACTTGAAGACTCAGCACCTGTTCCATCGCAGGAAGAACAAGCAACTTTCTTTGTAATTTTGAGTTTTTTCTCAACACCATTTACAACATCTTGTAAGGTTAAGGTAACTTTCACTCGAATATTTGATCCTTTTCGAACCGCTCGACGACCGCCTCTGCTTGATCCTCCGCCACCAAAGCCGCCAAAACCACCAAAGCCTTCGAATATATCACCGAAATGAGAGAAAATATCTTCCATATTTGAGAACCCGCTGAAACCACCGCCTCCGGCACCTTGGAAACCGGCATGACCAAATTGATCGTACCGCTGTCTTTTTTCATCGTTACTCAACATTTCATATGCCTCGGCAGCCTCTTTAAATGTATCTTCTGCTTTTTTGTCACCGGGGTTCTTATCTGGATGATATTTAATTGCTAGTTTTCGATATGCCTTTTTAAGCTCATCTTTTGTCGCATTTTTTGACACACCCAAAACTTCGTAATAATCTCTTTTTTCTGCCATAATATCTTTTTATTCTCCAACTACAACTTTTGCAAACCGAATTACTTTTTCATGCATTTCATAACCTTTTTCAATCACATCAACAACTTTTCCTTTCAAGTCATCTGATGGTGCCGGTATTTTAGTAATTGCTTCGTGTTTATCAGTATCAAAATCTTGTTCCTTCGCATCAATTTCTTGAACACCATTCTGGTTTAAAAAATTTTTAAATTTATTCGAAATCAAGGCAATACCTTCTTTTACCGCATTCACATCTTCGGCTGAAGCAGCCGCTTCCATCGCTCTATCAAAATCATCAATCACAGGAAGCATGTTTACAAAAATTAACTCCCCACCGGATTTAATTAAATCAGACTTTTCTTTTAACGTTCGTCTGCGGTAATTATCAAACTCTGCCGCAAGTCGTATGTATTTATCTTTAAATTCGTCTCGTTCTTGTGCAAAAATCTCTTCGGGAGAAAGAGCAGTTTTTGTATCTTCAACCTCTATACTCTCCACATTTTCTTCTTCATTCTCAGCTTCTACTTGCTCGTCATTTTCCACAACATTTTCTTGTTGAGAATGTGCATTTTCTAATTCATTATCTTTTGAAGATTTTTTTTCCTTTTTTGTTCTAGCCATACTACATTTTTTTTGTTCTCCTATTCAAAATACTTGCCAACACACTTTTGTTGACAAAGTGTCAGCATAATATTGTCATATATTAATTCAATCCAAGTACTATTAATCAATTATCTTATTAATATTACTTTTCAAATCGTCTAAACTAGTAGAATACACGTTCATAGCTCGCCAACTCATACCAACATTAGAAAAACCACCATCGTTAAACAAATTTTGCATCGTCACTTTGCGAGTCAAATCTGAAAACATAACCGTACAATAATCTGCACAATCTTCAGCAGAAGCATTTCCGAGAGGTGACATTCGTTCAGAAAAATCGAGCAAATCAGTTAATCCTTTAATTCCTTGCCCTGCGGTAGTTAATGTTGGTGATTGTGAAATCGTATTGACCCTAATTTTTTTATCGCGACCATAAATATATCCAAAACTACGAGCAATAGATTCTAACATAGATTTTGCCTCTGCCATTTCGTTATATCCATAAAATGTACGTTGAGCCGCAATATACGTTAGAGCAACTACAGACCCCCACTCAACTATAGCATCTAATTTTCGAGCTGACTGCAATAATTTATGAAAAGATATCGCGGAAATATCGAGTGTTTTCATCATATAATCATAATTCAAATCATCATATGGTCGTTTTTTCCGTACATTCAAAGACATTCCAATAGAGTGCAAAATAAAATCGATTTGTCCACCAAAATGAGCCATCGATTCCTTCAATAAATTTTCTAAATCTTCAACATTACTTGCATCAGCAGGAATAATCTTCGCATTAATTTTTTCGGCAAGCTTATCCAACTCCCCCATTCGAAGAGCCATAGGTGTGTTTGTTAATACAATCTCCGCCCCTTCTTCATGTGCTTTTTCTGCAACTTTCCATGCAATTGATGCATCATTTAAAGCACCGAAAATAATTCCTTTTTTTCCTTTTAGTAAATTGTAAGCCATAATATATATATATTAAAATAAATCATATTTGCAATAAACCCTTCGCATGTTTTATAGCTTCGGGAGTGACATTTTTACCACTTATCATTTTTGCAATTTCATTTATACGTTCATCTTGCGAAAGTACTATAATATTTGTAATTGTACTATCAGACGTTTCATTTTTAAATACCTTAAATTGCATTGTTGATTTTGCAGCAATTTGCGGAACATGTGTTATGACAATTACTTGCATATGTTTTGCCAATTCTGCCATTACATCCCCCATTTTATCAGCAATTTCTCCTGAAACCCCGGTATCAATTTCATCAAAAATAATTGTCTGAACCTGACCTCGTTGTGCTAAAATAGTTTTCAAACAAAGCATTATGCGTGATATTTCACCACCCGAAGCAACTTCACCTAACCACTGAGGAGTAATATTTTTATTTGCAGAAAACAACATTTTAATTTTATCGGCACCATGTGGAAAGAGTTCTTCATGGGTATCCATGTGTACCGAAAAAGATGCTGAAGGCATACCTAATCCGTGTAAAAAATCACAGACATACGGTTCTATTAAAGCGATAGCTTTACGTCGTCTTTCAGTCAACACCTTTGCCTTTTCATAAGCAACATGGTGAACCTTATCTCGTTCTTTTTTCAAAGAAGACTCATCCATATCGCTCTGTTCAACAGAAGAAACATACTGAGCCAATTTTTCTTGTTCGTTCAGTAATTCTTCTATCGTAGCACACGAAAATTTTTGTTGAAGTGTGTATATTTCATTTAGTCGCTGCTGAATAGACTCTAGATGAGAAGGGTCGAAATCAACATGGGTATTATACCGTTCAATTTCATAGACAATATCGGAAAGTTCTATAGAAACCTGAGAAATACGCGAAGAAAAATTCTGAAACTCGGGAGAAACAGAGGCATGTTTGGTGAAACTTTGTTCTAAGCTTTGCAAATGTGCTACCATATCGACGTCTTCATGCTGAAACATATATAAGGCGTCAGCCAATACTCTTTTAATCTCCTCTCCATGTTCCAACAACTGCAACTCTTGTTCTAACTGTTCTTGTTCGCCTCGATTTAGTTGAGCTTTTTCAAGTTCCTGCAAACGAAACGAATAATAATCAAAATCCTGTTGAGCCTTCGAACGAAATTCTAAAAAATCAGTATATTTTTTTTCCACAATTTTGCACTGTTTATATGCCTGCGCATAGTCTTGCAATAGTGAAGAATTTTGAGCATAGGCATCAATTACCGACAATTGAAATTGCGATTCCTTAACAAACAAATTATGATGTTGAGAATGTATATCTAACAAGAGTTCTCCGATTGTTTTAAGTACAGACAATTGAACCGGAGTATCATTAATAAAAGCTCGTGTTTTTCCATACGGAAGAATTTCTCGTCGAATTATTGTATGCTCATCAAAATCGATATCAAAATCATCAAAATAATGCTGAAAAATATCGGGAGTAATAAAAAATTCAGCCTCAATAATACTTTTACAGGTTTTATCTTTAAGCACAGAGCTGTCCGCTCGTTTACCCATTAACAGTGACAAAGCACCTAACATAATAGATTTCCCCGCACCTGTTTCTCCGGTAACAGATGAAAACCCCTTATTAAAGATAATTTCAAGATGCTCAATTAACGCATAATTTGATATTCGCAGAATATTCAGCATAAACTTTATTCATTCATTATTTCATCGTAATCACTCGCATTCTGAGGATTTAATCGCTTGAGTAAGGTAACTGCAAGTTTTTTCTCATCCGGCATCGCTTCGGAGTAGATATTAATTAACTCCGATTTTTTTGCATAAAAAAACACTGTCAACAAAAAAGCTCCCGGTCGTACTCGGTGTACATTTTCTAATTCTTGCAAAGCTTCCGTAATTTTTTGTCTCCCTTTTTTAGCATCATCTGCCATAATATCCAAACCTTGTCTGTGATATAAATACAAAGCATTACGATATCCTTCATAGGTAGAATTAAGAATATTCTCTATAAGCCAATACTTATTCTTTCTGTTTGTGCTTGGTCCCCATTCTTTATCCGAATACGAGGCAGAATAAGATGCTATCTGCTGAGCTTTCTGAAAATAAGACGTGCCTCCTTTCGGAGCAAAAGAATCAGCATCAATTCCTAAAATAATATATGCATAATATCCTAAAACAGAAGAAAGGTTAGAAACGAAGGCATTTTCAGAAAATTCAATTGGTTGATTTTCTTCATATTCCAACGACACATCTTCATCTACATGATTAAACATTGAGGTCGTATATGTAGAATTATAAACAGGTCGACTCGACTGAATCTGCAGATCTACCACAAAATTTTTATTTGATAACTGTTTCTTTATACTTATATTAAAACGAACATCAATTTTCCCAACCTCCTCATAATTATTATTAGTCCACACCATTGAATTCATAAACTCCTCAATATTACTTCGCATTTCGTTAAACAATTCCTTATTGGCGTTACCAATATCAGAATATCGAACATTTACACGACAGAGTAGCTCTTGAGAAAGCAGATTCTGCGAAAAAATACTAAAAAAAACAATGAATAAAACTGCTATTTTTTTCATACCTGATTTATTTAAAACACAAGGCTAATTTATTAATAATATCCGTAGCAACCTCATTTTTTGACTTTAAATCGAAATTTTCAATATGCCCCTGCGAATCAATAAATGTCACTTTATTCGTATCAAAACCAAATCCGGCACCTTTATCCTGCAATGAATTCAAGACAATAAAGTCGAAATTTTTCTTCTTCATTTTCTCCCGAGCAAACTCAAATTCATTGTGAGTTTCAAGTGCAAAACCGACCATCACCTGATTATTTTTTTTTATTTTCCCCAATTCACGGGCAATATCAGGATTTGGACGTAAGGTAAGTGTTAATTCGTGAGACTTTTCCTTAATTTTTTCGGAATACGTGGTAACAGGAGTAAAATCAGCTACAGCTGCACTTAATATCGCTGCATCACAATCAGTAAAATACTGCATTGCAATATCATGCATTTGTTGTGCCGAGCGAACATTTATTCGTGTAATTGCAGGATGATGAATTGACAAAGAAACCGGACCTGCAATTAAAATAACATCGGCACCTGCCTGTGCCAATTGTTGTGCTATGGCAAAACCCATTTTTCCGGAAGAATGATTCCCTATAAAGCGAACTGGATCGATATCTTCATATGTTGGACCGGCAGTTACAAGGATTTTTTTTTTTTTATATCTACATGCGTATTCCGGAAAAAAGACGCGGCATAATCAACAATTTTATCCGGGTTACGCATTCTTCCTTTACCTTCGAGACCACTAGCCAATTCGCCGGAATCGGGCTGAATAATTTGCACACCGCGCGAAGATAATAATTGAATATTGTGCTGGGTAGCTGAATGCTCAAACATATCTACATCCATTGCGGGAGCAATAGCAACCGGACAACGAACAGACAAATAAGTTGTTAACAATAAATTATCGGCAATACCACAAGCCATTTTAGCCATAGTATTTGCAGTGCATGGGGCAATTAAAAAAAGATCTGCCCACAAACCCAAATCAATATGGCTATTCCATGCACCATCATCATACGAAAAAAATTCGGACAAGACAGTATGTTTACTTAGAGTAGCGAGAGTTACCGGAGTAATAAATTCTTTTGCCAAGGGAGTCATTATTATTTTAACCTCCGCACCTTCATTAATCAAAAGGCGAGTTAAAACAGCGGATTTGTAGGCAGCAATGCTACCTGTAATTCCCAATATAATTTTTTTCCCTTGTAATTTCATTAATTATAAAACTTCTTCAGAAGGTTTTCTGTAATAAATCTGTTCGTCCATAAACTCCTCTAATGCAATTAAAACAGGATTAGGAAGACGCTCGTAAAATTTAGAAATTTCTATTTGTTCTCTGTTTTCGAACATTTCCTCCAAATTATCTGAATACGAAGCAAACTCCTCTAACTTAGCGTCGAGCTCACGTTTCAGTTCCACTGATATTTGATCGGCTCGTTTTGCAACAATTGCAATAGTTTCATAGATATTACCCGTACCTTTTTCTAAATTAACCAAATCACGAGTAATAGTCGTATTCGGAGCTTTTGTTTTTTTGTAATCCATAATTAATCTATATTTATTTAGTACTAAATAGTCTTATTATTAATTTTTTCGAACATTTTTTCTGCATCTTTAATCCATTGTCCCTCCGGATATTCGTCAATGTAAGCTTCATATTCATCAATTGCAGATTCTATACGTTGTTCTTTTTTATCTTCGACACTGTTTTTTGCAAGTAAATATGCAGCACGAAATGTCATATACAGTATTTCTTCACGAAATTTAGTATCCGGATACTCTAACAAACAATTTTTCAAGACAACAACTGCTGCTTTATAATCTTCTATTAAGTAGTATAATTTTGCTTTTTCATACGCCTTTATTTCAAGTTTTTCGCGTAATTCTGCAATATAATTATTTGACTCCTTTATATATTGACCTTGAGGATATTTATTGATATATCGTTGAAACTCGTCAATTGCTTTATATGTATAGGTTTGGTCGAGCGAAGGTTTCGGCGAATTGTACTGATAACACAATGCCATGAAATACTGTGCGGTTTCGCAATATTCACTATCGGGAAAAGTCACAATAAATTGATTAAAATAATATGCCGCCATTAAATAATCACCTTCCTCGTAATAACAGCGAGCTATATAGTAATTAATCTTTTCGCCTTTTTCCGTAATACGATAAATGGGTAATAATTTCTCGAAAAGCGAATAGGCTTTGTAATAATCTTCGGTATTGTAATACGTAAGAGCCTGCTCATACATATTCTCATAATCATTTGATTTTAAGAGCTTTTGATATTCACTCTGACATGAAATCAAGATAGTCACCAGACTTATATAAAGAATTTTTTTAATCATACACATTATTTGAGCATGCAAAGATATTATTTTCTATTGAATTAAGAATGAAAAGATTTTGATTTTATTGTTTGTTTCGCAAAAAACATCACAATTATTTTTCTTTATATATAATCATAGCATCAATTAAGTGCATATTATTGGTATAGAGGTTATATATATTCTTTGAAACAATGTTGTACAAATAATTCTCCGAAAGATTAGATGATTGCGGTGTTGAATTATACAACACATAATCATCGACACCAACCTCTTCAAGCGAATCGATAATAACAGGGATGCGTGTATTGGCAACATACAACATTGCATCGAGTTTATTTTGCAAAAAAAGTGAAATGGTTTCATTTTCTTTTTCAATATACTGGAACGATACACTATCGAGGTAAGGTAAAGGGGTTTGAGATTCATCTTGTTTTGAAAAGTTATAATTTTTGGTAAGAAGCCAGGTGTTTTCATTTTGAACAGACTGAAAAACAAAAGGTCCGGCCCCAACGGTCATATCTTTCCCATATTTTGCGACAGCCTCATGAGGAATAATTGCAGCAGCGGGACGAGCAAGATGAGTCAAAAAAATTGAAGCAGGTGACTCCAATTCAATTTGGATTATAAAATCATCTATAACTTTTATGCCTGAAATATGTGCTTGAGAATCAGTTTCTGAAAGCAAATAATAATCTTTAGCTCCTTTAATTCGAGAAACAAGTGCAAAATTTTTATTTTCATTCCGTTGCGATGCAAGATAATATAAAGAATATTTAACATCATGTGCCGTAATTTGTCTCCCATTACCATATGCAAAACAAGGGTCATCATGAAAATAAACGGTGCTATCTAAATAAAAAATGAATTTTGTTCCGGTATTATCAATATCCCATGTTCGTGCGAGACCAGACTGTATTGTAGAACTTGCAGGATCAAACCTCAACAAACCCATATGTATTTGATTGACCACATTAGAACTCACCTCATCATCAACCGAAGGAGGAAACAAGGTTGTCGGCTGATATGGTATTTCCACGACGAAATTACCACCACAATGCTCACATTGTTCTTGAGACGAATAAGAATCACAGGAATTCAAGCCGAGAAAAATGAGCACAAAAAAACTTGTATATTGAAACAACACTCTCATAATCCATTGCTTTTTTTACACATTTGAAAATAATTTCCGTAATATCGCACGTTGTTTTGTCGAATAATTACCTTGTTCTATTCGCTGCACAAACAATACAGCCGGCAGTTTTTTTAATCGTGCAATAAGTTGTTCACTGGTATCTTCGGCATATGTATCGAACGAACAACGAAGAAAAAATGTAATTGAATCTAAAAAACCAACCAATTTCACTTCGTTAATAAGCGTATTTGATACCAGTTCATACAAAACCATCTCACGATTATCGTAACAAGTATATATAGGATACTCGCCAACAGCCTTGCCGTGAATATCAATAGGTATCTGCTCGCTTACGGCAAAATCGAGTCCCAATTCTGTATGTAAAAGATTGCAAAAACGAAATTCATCGAATTCAGACGTAATTCCCAACACACACATGTGAGAATGGGCTACTTTAGAAACAATTCGTTTTTTTGCATTCACGTTTTAAAATCTTTTAGAAAAAACAATAAACTCAGCCAAAACTCATCTCTGGTAGCAGACTCCCACCAAAGAGTCTTTGCTCCATGCAATCCGTCGGAACTTTCGGGACGAAACACAACTTTATTGGGAGAAACAACACCGGAAAGTAATTGAATAACATAAAAATATTCACTCCGAGGGCAGCCGACAAAAATCGGCACATCCATTCCTCGTAACTGCTGCTCCACATTCAATTCGGCACCAAAAAATTCTCCCGGACTAAATGCAATAACAGCTTCTATATCATTCCTTTCATGTCCAATCAAGAGAGCCAAAGAAGCAGAATATGAACTCCCCAGTAAAAAAATAGATGCACTATCTTCAATTGAATGCACATAATTGATAGCAGCAATTACATCTTTTTTTGCATCCAGCATACTCACATCAAAATTACCCTGACGAGCTCGCATTGCCGTTTCGTTATTAATAAAATTAACCTCATTACCATATCGTAAATCTACAGCCAAACAATTAAACCCAAGTTTGATTAATCGGGTTGCAATTTGCCGGAATTCACCTCTACTATATTCAGCTTGGTGAAAAAGAAGCAAATATTTCCGTGATTGCACATCTGTTTCATACAAATCGGCAGAAACCATTAAACCATCAGAAGCCTGAAAGGTAACTAAACGTTGTGAAAAAGCAGAAAAACCTGCACATAACACAATACAAAGAAATGCATATATTTTTTTTTTCATCATCATGAGAGAAAAAAAAAGTCACTGAAAAACGCAGTGACTTTTAGTTATAAAAACACTCACTATTTTTTAATCAACTAAAATAATTGTTTTATCATCTGCATTTTCGACCACACCTCCGGCAATATCGAATATATGTTCAGAACCGGACTCGTCAATTAATTTCACGATTCCTTTTTCGAGAGTTGAAATAATTGGAGCATGATTATGCAACATTTCAAAAGCTCCTTTTGTCCCCGGAACCAAAACACTTTTCACAGAGCCGGAAAACAAACTTTTAGTTGGTGTTATAATTTCTACAAACATAATAACAATTATTATTTTTTACTCGAAGCTAACAATCGTTCACCTTTTTCAATAGCTTCATCAATACCTCCCACGAGGTTAAATGCAGCTTCAGGATACTGATCAACTTCACCGTCAATAATCATATTGAAACCTTTAATAGTATCTTCAATGGAAACTAATTTTCCTTTCAGACCGGTAAATTGTTCTGCCACATGGAACGGTTGCGACAAGAATCGTTGAACACGACGAGCTCGGTGCACAACAAGTTTATCCTCCTCGGATAACTCATCCATACCCAAAATGGCAATAATATCCTGTAATTCTTTATTACGTTGAAGAATTTGAATCACACGTTGTGCTGTATCATAATGTTCATTTCCTACAATATCAGGAGATAAGATACGTGAACTTGATTCAAGAGGATCAACAGCAGGATAAATGCCGAGCTCAACAATTTTACGACTCAATACAGTAGTTGCATCCAAATGGGCGAAAGTTGTTGCAGGAGCAGGGTCAGTTAAATCATCCGCAGGCACATAAATTGCTTGAACCGATGTAATAGAACCACGTTTAGTAGACGTAATACGTTCTTGTAAGGCTCCCATTTCTGTTGCAAGTGTAGGTTGATAGCCAACCGCTGACGGCATACGACCAAGAAGAGCCGAAACCTCAGAACCTGCTTGAGTAAATCGGAAAATATTGTCGACAAATAATAAAATGTCTTTCCCACCTGATTCCTCATCACCATCGCGGAAATTCTCTGCTATAGTTAATCCCGAAAACGCAACACGTGCACGAGCACCAGGAGGCTCATTCATTTGACCAAACACCATGGCAAGAGAAGAATCTTTTAAAGCCTCATGATCTATTTTAGACAAATCCCAGCCTCCTTCTTCAATACTTTTTTGAAATTCCTCACCATATTTAACAATTCCGGATTCAATCATTTCTCGCAAAAGGTCATTACCTTCACGAGTTCGTTCACCAACACCGGCAAACACAGAGAGACCTTCATATGCTTTGGCAATATTATTAATAAGTTCTTGAATCAAAACCGTTTTTCCAACACCGGCACCACCAAACAATCCGATTTTACCACCTTTTGCGTAAGGCTCAATCAAATCGATAACCTTAATTCCGGTATATAAAATTTCGGACTCTGTTGATAATTGGTCATATTTAGGAGGCATATTGTGAATCTGATATCCACCCTCTTTTGACACTTCGCCAATTCCATCAATGGCATCACCGGTCACATTAAATAACCGACCCCGAACCTGCTCACCTACCGGCATAATTATTTGATTACCTGTAGGAACCACATCCATTCCTCGCGATAAACCGTCGGTTGAATCCATTGCAACCGTTCGGATTATTTTTTCACCAACATGTTGTTGACACTCGAGGACTATCACATGGCCATCTTCACGTGTTATTTCTAATGAATCGAGTATGTTCGGCAAGTCACCACCTGCTTGTTCAAAACTCACATCAACTACAGGACCAATTACCTGAACTATTTTGCCAATATTTTGAGACATAAAACTAAATTTTTGATTCTATTTTTCTTGTTACTACAAAATTAGTTTTTTTTATTAATTGACAAAATTATTCTTTTAGTTTTTATTCAAAAAAATTTCTATTTCACTCTCGTGCAGTCAACTCAACACAAGGAATTATCATCTCTTCCAAAGAAATACCACCGTGCTGAAAGGAGTTTTTATAATAGCGTGCGTAATAATTAAAATTATTAGGATACGCAAAAAAGTCTTGTTGTCGAGAAAAAATATACGAACTTGTTAAATGAGGTGTGGGTAAATGTGCGTCCTCAGGCTTACGTATTTCAAAGACCTCTTTGGGATTATATTTTAATGCACGGCCATTTTTGTATCGCAAATTGGTAGTAATTGTTTTGTCGCCCACCACCTTAATTGGATGTTGTACACGAACAGAACCATGATCGGTCGTGACAAATAATTTACATTTATTATGTGCAATTTCCTTTATCACGTCATATAGTAAGGAATGACGAAACCATGATTTAATTAAGGAACGATATGCTGACTCATCCCCTGCCAATTCTTTTATCATATCCATTTCGGTACGTGTGTGCGAGAGGGTGTCTACAAAATTATAGACAATAACCGAAAATTGATGTTCTTTCATTTGATGCACGATATCCATTAAATTTTTACTTGGATTAATCGCCGTAATTTTCTTAAAGAAGAATTTCGAATCTATTCCCATTCGCTTTAAGTGGGCACTCAACAACTGTTCTTCGAACATATTCTTACCCTCATCATCTTCATCATTTTTCCATATTTCCGGATAATTATGCGAAATTTCCAAAGGCATCAATCCGGCAAATAGAGAGTTTCGAGCATATTGTGTTGTTGTCGGTAAAATACTGCAATACAGATCTTCGGCATCAATTGTAAAAAACTCATGAAAAAAGGAACGTAGTGTCAGCCAGTGGTCGTACCGAAAATTATCGAGAACAAGTAAGACTGTTGGTGTTTCATTTTTTTTAAGCGCAGGAAAAATCTTTTCTTTTAAAAGACTTGGAGACATAATAGGCTTTTCCTCATCATCAGAGCTAAACCACGATACATAATTTTTTTGAATAAATTTTGCATACGAAGCATTTGCTTCTTGTTTTTGCATCTGCAAAATTTCGTCCATTGCTCTGTCTTGAGACATTTCGAGTTGCAAATCCCAATAGGTAATTTTTTTGTACACAGCCACCCAATCGTCCCAGCATTGAGCATTACCTATTTCAATTCCCAATTGAGAAAATTCTGTCTGATATTTAGTTGTTGTTTCTTGCGTAATAATATGAGAACTATTGAGATTTTTCTTGAGTGTCAACAATATCTGATTAGGGTTTACCGGTTTTATAAGATAGTCAGATATTTGAGAACCTATTGCAGCCTCCATAATATCTTCAGCCTCACTTTTAGTAATCATAATAACCGGCACAACAGGATCAATTTTCTTAATTTCAATAAGAGCATCAATACCACTAATACCCGGCATTTGTTCATCCAAAAAAACAATATCAAATCGGGACTCCCGCATTTTTTCTATTGCCGACATACCATCGTTAACAGCTACAACCGAATATCCCTTACCTTCTAAAAAAAGCACATGCGGTTTTAACAATTCAATCTCATCATCTGCCCAAAGGATAGTTCCGTTTTTCATATATTTATTTTATTGAATGTAATTCTCTTGAAAAAACGATAAATATTCATCAAGATTTTTATACTGCATCAAAATATCCAGATTGTGTTGATTAATAACACATTGATAGGTAAAACTTTTCTCAACACCCTCAAAAACTTCATCTGAATAGGTAATTAATTCGTAGTAATTTATAGCTTGAGACACCTCATCAAACCGTTCCAAAATAACCATATTATGGTGCAGAGAGAGTTCCCGAACAGAGATATCAAAATTAAAATTGGTAAAATAATCCAAATTATAATTCAACAAATTAAATCGAATACGATTAGCATTAACAAATTCGGAACGAACAATAATACACAAAAAATGCTCTGCATCTTCGTTGTAGACAAACTCCTTTCGTTCGTCTTGTTGCTTTTCTTGTGCATACGATTCCGAATCGGCTGATTGGAGAATTTGCTCTGCCCCCACCTCATTACCGGTTTCGGTTTGCACCCTTACCGTATCAATATAATGAGCTATACGCAATGCCATGTCATATAATTC
The DNA here is from genome assembly GCA_027858745.1 of Bacteroidales bacterium. GTDB lineage: Bacteria > Bacteroidota > Bacteroidia > Bacteroidales > UBA1715 > JAQICB01. Next base: position 29,419 of record JAQICB010000024.1, on the reverse strand, counting down.
AGAATCAGGATACATTTCTGCATAAGAAGTCATATACTGTTTTAACTTATCAGCACCATCGCGTTTTCCCCGAGACAAGTTTTCGAGAAACACTGCTTTCGGCAATAAGTCAGATTGTGGGTATGAATATTGAATTGACTGAGAAATGCGAATAACCTCATCGGTATTATTTACCACAAATGCTTTATATAATTTCGAATAATCTGCATGAGCCTGCTTGATTTGCGTTCTAATATTATTTAAATATTCAGGGTCAGTTAAGGCAGATGAATAGTTACTCTCCGGAAATTCAGATATCAATTTTTGTTTATACTCCTCTGCGAGACTAAAATTATTTAGTTCCAAAGAAATAATATGCAAATAATAATATGCAATAGGAGCATATTCACTGTTGGGGAAGCGAGAAACAAAAGATTCGAGAGTAGAAACAGCCTTTTCATTATCTTGAATACTATTGTAATAAATCATTCCTTTTTGGAACATGCTGACTTCTACTTTGCGTACGGCAGCTTTTTGAGCAGAATCGGTAAGAGGGAGATCTTTCAAATAAAAATCTCGTGATTTTATATTAAAATTTCCTTCCGTTTCCGTTGCCAAAGAATCAGATTGCGGATTTTCATCATTTTGCACATCCCAATCATTCTGATTCATTTGAGAAAACCGCCAATTATCGCGTAATTTTCTGTCTCCCCATTTCGTAACGAACTCTGTTTTTCCGAGTTGCACAACTGCATCGTTATAAAAATACCAAGCACCGCCGAGTTTTTGATTCTGACTACCAAACTCCTGAGCATACATTCGAGACTGTTCTCGCTGAATTGCTTCTCGTTCACGAGCTTCCCGCTCACGTTGATTAATATCAGCAATTATCTTATCGACAAAGGCATTACGTTCCGGCTTACTCATGTTGGCAATTCGCAACAAACTATCTTGCGTAACCACAACAGAATGCTCATTTGCCAGAGCTTTCAAATTTTCGTTAGTTGCCATCACTTCCGAGTAGTTTCGATAATCTTGAGGAAGAATCATGCTACACGAATCATAATATGGAGCAGCCTTAATATATTGGCGTTTCGAAAGCAAAATATCACCTATCGCGAGATAAGACATAGCCTTTTGGTATGATTCTGACTGACTGAATTGCAATGACAACTTATAATTCTCAAAAGCTTTATCTTCCTTATTCTCTTGATAATAGATATTTGCTAATGCATAATAAATTTGGTCGCGATACTCCTTATTCTTTTCGTCCTTCAATAATTTATTAAGTTGTGTTATAATTTGCGAACTACCGCCGCCACCACCGTACGCTGTAGCTTTATTAATTCGTGCTTGAAAGGTCATTTCATAGGTCGGATTCATTTTCTCCACCTCAGAATACAAAGCTATAGCTCTATCACTATACCCGATTTCTTGATACAATTGAGCAAGAATGTATGTATATCTCACTTTTTCTTTTTTCTTTATATTATATTCTAAGGTCTTTTCAAGCGTAACAATAGCCTCATCATACTTTTTCTGTTGAATATTTATATCGGTATACAATGCATACAATTCTCCAAATAGTTCTTCCGGGAATTGTGCATCTTCACTCATTTTTTGTAATATATCACGAGCCTGCTCATATTGATTTTGTTCAACTCGAACACGTGCGATTCCCAAATATGCATTAAAACGAATTTCATTGTTCGAATACTCGACCAATAAGAATTGGTAATTTTTTTGAGCCTCACGATACTCTTCCTTATAAAAAAACGCATTACCCATAAGCAAATAGGCTTGCTTAACCCATTCATTGTATTCTTTTTTTGCATAAAACGCCTTTTGTTTGGGTGTTGTAGGAGTTCCTTTTTGATTTGGCCGAGCCGTAAGAGAATGTTGTTTTATTAATTTAGAACATTTTTGAATTGCCCTATCCATATCGGAAGATGCTGATGACAATACCGATTTATCTTTATAATAAAAAAGAGGCAAAATTGTATTGTAAGGTTCTTCAAATGAAGTTTCAATTTTTTGCAAACCTTGCTTATATGCCTCTTTCCCATTAAAATAAATATTATAGTGGGAAACAAGATTATGATATGTTCGCGTAATAAACGTGTTTTTCTTAGTCGAACACGACACAATTAACACCGTTACAAACACAAAAAATATAAACTTCTTTTTTCTTAAATACACGTACTTACTGTTTTTCTAATCAATTAACTTTAAAATAAAAAAAATATTTTATTATCTCTGCATATTAATTAAGAAACTAATTTGAAGAAAATAAATAAAAACCTATTTTTGTACAAAAATAAACGAATAACTAATTAATACAAACTTAAGTATCTAACTCTTTTTACAATCATGAAAAACAAATCAATTTTATCAATTGTTATAACAGCAATTGTCATTTCCATCACGTTCAGTTCGTGTACCTCGGGAGACAATGCTGTTAAGTATATTCCGTCAGAATCGCTTTTTGTTGGCGTTGTTGATTTACCCCAAATGGGCATTAAAAGTAAATTATATAAAAATGAGACCTTTGCTTTTATAGAAAATGTGATTGACATGACCGAAGAATCACAAGAAGTATACTCAACACTTCTACGAGGAATCATCAAAGACAACAACACATCGGGGATAAATGTATATATGCCACTATATGCATATATGGAACAAGAATCAAAATACAATTGCATCGTTGTGTCACTGTCTGACAATGTTGCTTTTTCTGATTACTTAGAAGGCTTATTGAGTGATACATTCACAAAAGCAGAAAAAGATAATATTATTATTTACACCGATGAACAAACATCATGTATTGCATTTAACGAGGATGTTGCTTTGTTTATCAGCATAGATAATTATTCAACCGAATTTGTTGTTGACTTATTTAATATTCAGGAGGAAAACACCATTACAGAAAACGATGAATTTTTAGCCTTTATGGATGACGCCGAAGATATTTCATTGTTTGCACCAACAAGTCATCTCCTCGCACTTGACAAAAGCATTGAAAAGGAACTATCCTCTTCAATTTCATTATTAGGAGATTATACCATCGAAGATATTCGCGACAGCTATATCACTCTTACTATTGCATTTAATTCTGACAATATAAACACGTCTATTCAGGTGTATGGCGACGAAGATTTTGATGCTTTAGTTTCTGAGAATTCATTTGCAAAAAATAATTTTTCGGATGATATTTTATCATTTCTCCCCGAACAAACACTCTTTTTTATGGCAAGCACATATGATTCGGAAAAATTGATGTCATACATTCAAAAAATTGATACAAAAGAAAACTTTCTTTCTGTAATTGAAAAAAACGGTATTTCGATAGAGCCTATTTTGAAGAATTTCGACGGCGACTTTGCCCTCAGTTTTTATGACATAGTAACAGAAGAAATGGAAGTTCCCGATCGACGATTTGTTGGTTTCGACGATAATGGAAGACCTCAATTTATTGATACAGTAAGAATGCGTACCGTTACCATGCCAAAAATTTCGGCTGCTTTTTCTCTATCTGAATCAAGCAGTATTCAAAATCTAATAGATATATTCGGTGAAAATTACCTTCAAAAAGTTGATTCATACTATATTTTAAAACAATCGCCAACAATGGGTATCAAGACATACGTTTCACTCACAAAAGACATATTACTCATTAGCACCGACAAAGAAGCTATTGATAATGTGGAAAATGGCGGATTTGATGATAGCTTCTCTTCTACCTCAATTGCAAAAAATATTTCACCAGCAGGATATATGTTTGTTAATTTAGACTACAACAATTATCCGGAAGGTTTGACAAATATGGCAGAAAAAATGGGCGTTGAAAAAATTATCACTGATGTATCGCCTTTGTTACAATCGCTTGAAGTAAGATCAAATGATGAAATGAGTTCTTCGATTATTATACATTTAAAAGAAAAAGACAACAACAGTTTGTATCAAGTATTAGAAACCATAGACAATTTTTCGGGAATTTAACATGCAGATTCATTGTCACCAAGTTATACCAAAACCAATGTCGGACTCAATTCTTGAGTCCGACATTTGGTTACGTGACATAACATTTACCGAAAATAAAATATATCAAATAGTTGCCCCAAGTGGAACGGGAAAAACATCTCTTGTTCACATTTTGTTTGGCATTCGAAACGATTTCACCGGAACTATTCTGTTCGACGACACAGATATTTCCTCTTTCAGAAACCACGATTGGAGTAGCATTCGAAAATCTCATATAAGTATTGTATTTCAGGGGCTGGGGCTATTTCCTGAATTAAACATCTCAGAAAACATTGCGATTAAAAACAAATTAACACACTATAAATCAGAAGAAGAAATTCGGTTTTTGATTCAAACATGTGGGCTCGAATCTCATACTCACAAAAATGCAGGGATTTTATCTTTTGGTCAACGCCAACGTCTTGCAATAATACGTGCATTATGCCAACCTTTTGATTTTATATTATTGGACGAACCATTTAGTCATCTCGACGAGAAAAATACCGAAATATGCATGCACATTCTTGAAGAAGAACTACAGAAAAGAAATGCAAGTGCAATTATAACATCACTTAACAAACAATTATATACCACAAACCAGCATGTTCTCGACCTATAAAGAAATATGGAAAATAGTACAAAGCAATATTAATTTTCTTCAAATTATAGCTTTTTCTGTATCAGCATTTATTGGGGTATTTGTCATTTTACTGGCAGTATATTGTTTTATAGATTTCAAATCGATAAGCCCGCAAGAATCGGGCATTTTCAAAGAAGAATTTGTGGTTATCAGCAAAAAAGTATCAACCCTCAATTCTGTAATGAATCGTCCTGCCGCTTTTAATGATAGAGAAATAAAAAACATTCGCTCACAAGACTTTTTTACTGACATTGCACAATTCACTTCATCACGTTTTCATATTCATATGTATACCGATAATGAATCAATGCCCTTGCGTACTGACTTATTTTTTGAGACAGTTCCCGACAAATATATTAACCAAGATCCATCAGTATGGGTCTGGGAAAAGGGGCAAAACCATATTCCCATTATTATTCCCGAAAATTTTATTTCGCTCTACAATTTTGGTTTTGCACCATCTCAAGGCTTACCTCAATTATCAAAAGATCTTATACGTAAAATCACATTTAATATACGTATAACCGGTAAAGGAAAACAAGAAATATACAGAGCACAGATTGTGGATTTTTCTCAACGCATAAATACTGTTTTGGTTCCCGAAAATTTTTTGAAATGGGCAAATGGAGAATTTGGAACCGGCGAACACCCCAATCCGTCGCGACTCATTGTAGAAAGCAAAAACATTGCAGACTCCCAGATATTTGAATATATTAGCTTAAACAATTTTCAAATAAATGACAACAGTTTAGTAAACAGTAAGTTATCGTTTTACCTCAAACTCACCATTAGCATAGTTGCTTCGATAGGTTTAATAATTACAATTTTGGCAATTCTCCTCCTTTTATTCAGTTTCTATTTAATTTTAGAAAAAAACAAAACTACACTCAAAAACATATGGTATTTAGGATTCACGCACCAAGCAATATTACTCCCCTACAATATTATTTCATTTATTTCGCTCATAATAATTATTTCTGGAGCATTAATTATGGCACATGTTACTAATAGTTACATTCTAAAATTCTTACAAGATTTTGTTCCAATTGATACCATCCCAATTTATATTCCCATTGTAATCAGTATCGGATTATATATTGGTATTATAGGCTTTAATTATATTTCGTTACGTCGAACATTACAAAATATTATTTCATAAAAGCTTAGGTATCGCATAAAATACGGTATTAAACTCAAAAACACGTAATTATACTTATATATATACATAAAAAATATTGTATTTTTGTATATAAAAAAAATATTGTATATGTTTAGAAATAAAGCTAATATTAAATATATTCCATATATTGTTATTGCAATACTTCTGCTCATATTTATTAGTTTTTTTTATATTCTTGAGCAACGAAAAGCATACGAAGAAAACATCCTCACCTACCTCTCTACAGTAAACAATTTACAATCAAAAAATATTTCGGAATGGTACAAAGACGAAATACAAGATGCACAATTAATATCTAAAAACACATTTCTCAAAAAAATAATTCAATCATATAACACATCTCCTACCCAAGAAAATTATAACAACATATATTCTTTTCTTTCTGCCATTTCAAAAGAACATTCGATAGACACTATTATTTTTATTAATACAACATTTTCAAATTTATCACTATCTCCCAAACACATACAAACCGCCAAAAGACTCCATATTAGTAATGGATTTTTCGATTCCGGTATTCGACTTTTCAAATAAAATAATTGGCACGCTTATATTTCAACATTCTATATCAAAAACTATAAAACCAATTATTACTCGAAAAAGCTTTCAAGAATCCCTTTTAAAATCTCATTTATTTTACAAAGAATCAAACGACATTATATCATATGATTATCAAAACAATACCCTTAAAAAACACAAAACTCATTCTTTTCCAATATCCGACTCCACCATTCATCATTTATATATTACACAGCAATCAGAAAGTTTTAATCAAATAATTAATGATTCACTTTTAACATCTGTTACCACAATACCACATACCAATTGGTTTTTATATTCATCTCTCCCCATCGAAATTGTGTATGAAAAACACTTCAAAACACAGTTATTTATAAGCATATTAATAATTATTTTATTTTTATTGTTTATTACGATTCTCGCATTTGTTCGCATACAACGAAAACACCGTTTATTTAAAAAACTTTACATACTCGAACAAGAATTTAAAACCCTCTTTTATAGCATTGGAGACACTATTATTGTAACTGACACAAACGGATTAATTCAAAAAATAAATGCAGGAGCTGAGAATCTGATACACAAAAAAGAAAAGGATATTCTCGAAAAACACATTGATTCTATTATACAAGTTGTACAAGAAAAAAACAAGATAAGCCATCAAGAAATTATTACCAATGTGCTTAATACCGGCAAAACACAAACAATGTTTCAAACATCTTTATATACATCTGACGGAGAAATTATCCCAATATATGAAAGTATAGCACCTATCCGCAATGAAAACGATACAATAAGCGGATTAATTTTCCTATTTCACAATCAAAGTGAACAACGCAGAATACAAAAAGAATTAGAAGAAACAAACCGCCAACTTGAATCATTATTCACCAATCTTCCCGGCATGTTTTACCGTTGCCAAAATGTACGAGATTGGAATATGATATTTGTAAGTGACGGAGCATACAATTTAACAGGATACTCCCCCGATAAATTTATTTCGAATACAATTTTATTTGGTTCACTCATTCATCCTGACGATAGAGAATATGTATACTCCACCATTCAAGAAAACCTCTCAAAAAGAACCAATTTTCGTCTTGAATACCGAATATTCACAAAAAACAACAATACAAAATGGATTTGGGAAAAAGGAACCGGTATATATGATTCTAACGGGAATGTGCTTGCAATAGAAGGATACATTGAAGATATTACTGAGTTTAAACATACTCAAATTTTACTCAAAAATAGTGAAGAAATGTACCGCAAACAGTTTGAAAACCATATAGCTATTCAATTTTTAATTGAACCCGAAAGTGGTAAAATCGTTAATATCAACAAGGCCGGTGAAGAATATTACGGTTGGAGTAAAGAGAAAATATTACACAAAAAAATAGACGAGATTAATGTACTCTCTCACGAAGAATTCACTCAACAAGTTGAATATTACCAAAAAAACAACATCAAAGTATTTGAATCTGAGCACTACCGTTCAGACGGCTCTATAGGTGTTGTCGAAGTATATAGCAGTCCGGTAGAAATACAAGAAAAAACATATATTCATTCTATTGTACATGACGTTACAATGAAAAAACAGGCGGAAAATCAAATTATTTTACAAAGTCATGCGATAGAACAAAGCCCGGTAAGTATTATTGTGACAAACAACACAGGTAATATAGAGTATGTTAATAAAAAATTCTGTGAAATAAGTAAATACTCACGTGAAGAAGTAATTGGCCAAAATCCATCGATTCTACGCTCGAATGCTCAACTACAAGAATTCTATATGAATTTGTGGAATACAATTCTTTCGGGAAAAGATTGGGAAGGCGAATTTGAAAACAAAAAGAAAGACGGCACATTATACTGGGAAAAAGCCATTATTTCCCCAATAAAAAATAAAGAAGGGGTCATTACGCACTTTATTGCCATAAAAGAAGATATAACGGAAAAGAAAAATCTTATTGCGAAGCTCACTCTTGCAAAAGAAAAAGCTGAAGAAAATGATACATTAAAATCAGCATTTTTAGCAAACATGAGTCATGAAATCCGTACTCCTATGAACGGTATTGTTGGTTTTTCAGAATTCCTAAAAGACCCGAACCTGGGTTTTGACTTACGAAAAAAATATGCCCATATCATTATAGAAAGTAGCAAACAGTTGCTTACCATTGTAAACGACATTCTCGACATATCGCGAATTGAAAGTAACACCTTATATATATCAAAAGAAGCATTCTCTCTGAATGAACTATTTACTGAAACATATGATTTTTTCGTTCCCCAAATAAGTGAAAAGAATATTGAGTTTACCTTAGATAAAGACTTATCGAACACTGAGTCGTATATAAATTCCGATAAATCACGAATAAAACAAATACTGACAAATCTTATAAGTAACGCCATTAAATTTACCGAATCGGGGTCTATCAAAATTGGCTACACTATAAAAAAGAATACAATAGAACTATTTGTTCACGATACGGGCATCGGAATATCCCTCAAAAATCAAGAAATAATATTTAAAAGCTTTCAACAAGTTCAACATGCGTCAAAAAAACAATACGGAGGAACCGGATTGGGACTTGCCATTTCGCACGAAATTGCACACTTACTTGGAGGTACGCTTACGGTAAAATCTACCCAAGGTAAAGGCAGTAAATTCACATGTACTATTCCCTATTCACCAACAACCCCTCCACACAAAAAACACATAGTTTCTGAACCGGTCAAACCATATACTAAAGACATAGTTCTTGTAGCAGAAGATGATGATACAAATTTCTTGTACTTACAAACTGTGCTCTCATTTACTGGCGTCGAAGTTGTTCGTGCTCATAATGGAGAACAAGCTATTCAAACAGCTCTTAACAATTCAAATATCAGCTTAATATTTATGGATGTGAAAATGCCAAAAGTAAATGGTTTTGAAGCAAGCAAAGAAATTTTATCACATATACCAGACTTACCAATTATTATTTTATCTGCATTAAATTTAGAAAACGAACGCACATTAGCATCCGAAATTGGTTGTTATGATTATATAGTAAAACCTATAAAAAAAGACACCGTAACAAAGATTATTGCAGAGATTCTTAAAAACCAATAAGGCTTTTTTACTAATTTTTTCGTTATTTTTAAATCAAGAGCATACGTAATCAATGATATTATGTATTTTTGTGTGTCGAAAAAAATAAAAAAAACAATGAATACAAAACGTACAGAAATAGCAAACGCACTTACAGGAACTGGTATCAATTCCAAAATTATTGTAAAAGGATGGATTCGTAATAGCAGAGGAAACAACTATGTATTGTTTGTTGCCATGAACGACGGCTCGTCATTACACAATCTACAAGTAGTTGTTGATGTTGAAAAATTCGACGACTCGACTCGAAAAAAACTCAGTGTTGGAAGTGCAATTTCTGTAGAAGGTATTCTACAAAAATCTGAAGGGAAAGGACAGGATTTCGAAGTAATTGCAGAAAATATTGAAATTCTGGGAACAGCAGATCCTAATGAATATCCCTTACAACCAAAACGACACTCACTGGAATTTTTACGAGAAATAGGTCATTTGCGATTCCGCACCAATACTTTTGGGGCAATTACTCGCATTCGTCACAGTATGATTTATGCAATTCACACATTTTTTACCGAAAAAGGATTTTATAATATCCACACCCCTATTATAACAGGTTCCGATTGCGAAGGAGCAGGAGAAATGTTCCGTTTAAGCACATTAGACCCCACCAATATTCCCAAAAAAGAAGACGGGAGTATCGATTACTCTCAAGACTTTTTCGGGAAAGAAACAAACTTAACAGTATCGGGGCAATTAAATGTTGAATTAGCGTGCATGGCAATGTCAAAAGTTTACACATTTGGCCCAACATTTCGTGCAGAAAACTCAAACACAACACGTCACTTGGCAGAATTTTGGATGATAGAACCGGAAGTTGCGTTCAACACTATTATCGAAAACATGGATTTGGCAGAAGAATTTTTAAAATATCTTATCTCATATGCCTTAGAACATTGCATGACAGATTTGAGCTTCTTGCAAGACCGACTAAAACAAGAAGAAAAAGGAAAACCGGCAGATCAACAAACTATGCCCTTAATAGATAAACTCAACTTTATTCTTGACAATTCATTTGAACGACTAAGCTATACCGAAGCTATCACAATACTTGAAAATTCGAAACCAAACAAAAAAGGAAAATTCAAATATCCTATTAATGGTTTTGGCACCGATTTACAAAGTGAGCACGAACGTTTTCTGGTTGAAAAACATTTTAAAAAACCGGTTATTTTAACCGATTATCCGAAAGAAATAAAAGCGTTTTACATGAAACTCAATGATGACAACAAAACAGTTGCGGCAATGGATGTATTATTTCCACAAATTGGTGAAATCATTGGTGGTTCCGAACGCGAATATGATTATGCTAAATTACAACAACGCATAGAAGAAGCTGGCATTCCAATGAAAGATATGTGGTGGTATCTCGATACTCGAAAATATGGCTCTGTACCACATGCCGGTTTTGGACTCGGATTTGAAAGACTTATGTTGTTTGTAACCGGAATGACAAACATTAGAGACGTTATTCCATTCCCACGATACCCAAAGAATGCTGAATTTTAATTAAAAAAAATTACGATGGCACTTACAAAAATTGTTAGTAAAATATCCAAGAATGCCTGCTTAGACTCGCAGCTCTTTAATTTCATCACCGATTTTCGCAATATTGGTCTTATGCTGCCGCCGGACATGCAAGAAAAAGTTTCATATACCGAAACCACTATAAGTATCGAAGCTATGGCAGGAATGAATGTAACCTTAATTATTCTTGAACAAGAACCACATTCGCTTGTTAAACTGGGTGCTGAAGGTTCTGAAGAATTAACAATTTGGATACAACTCAAACAAGTTGCTCCATACGATACTCGCATACGAGTTACTATTCATGCACGTATTCCGGCAATAGCAAAATTTATTGGAAAAAAGAAATTACAAACATTTGCCGACGGATTTGCCGATGCTCTTGCACAAATTCCTACAATAGCTTTTCAATCATATAATTTTAATTAATTATAATTAAACAAACAATTAGCATAAAATAAACAATAATATGAAAAAGAGAATTAGTATTTTAGCAACACTCTTGTTCTTTATCATGCACACGATAAATGCACAAGAAATAAACAATGAAGAAACGACTCAAAATTTGTCCTTTAGTAAAACCGGAATAAGCATTAGTACCGGCATTAACAACTCGGTCGGTATGTTTGGAGTAGGATTGTATCATACCCTTACAGAAAACACAATCATTGAGTTAGGTGCCGGATTCGGATCGTGGGGGGCTATTGGCTCAGTTCAAGCACAGTACTATTTGCCTCGTGCAACAGATTTATACATTCGCGGAACATTTAAACGATCGGGCGGAGGACGAGAAGTACCTATAGATCTTGAACTCTCCGACATGTCGACTCAAGAAGTACGATTAAATTTTTATCCTGTTGCAAACGGACAAATAACATTTGGTAAAAGTTGGATAATAGCAAACAAACATCGTTTTTATTTTGAAGGCGGATACTCCTATTTTTTTGGTACGGCAGAAGATAAATATCGTGTTGTTGATGATGTGGAAATTAGTAATGCCGCCAAAAATTCACTTTCTTTTATTATACCCGGCGGTCTAATTCTGGCAATAGGTTTTACAATAGGATTTTAATATACTATATGGAATCGAACGTGCTTTTTGCTTTTGGAGTAACCCTCTTTGCCGGTTTAGCTACCGGTATTGGGAGTATAATGACCCTTTTCTCTAAAAAATTTAACATAAAATTTTTAGCACTTATTCTCGGTTTTTCTGCAGGAGTAATGTTATATGTTTCATTTATTGAAATATTCCCAAAAGCATATGAATCCTTATCATCTGTTTACGGTGAAAAAAAGGGCTATTTATACACGACTATCGCTTTTTTTAGTGGGGTAGGAATTATTGCACTTATAGACAAACTTATTCCCTCTGCAGAAAACCCACACGAACTTAACAAAATGGGCTTAACAGAAGACAAAGATGTAAAAAACAAACGCCTGATGAGGATGGGTTTATTTTCGGCACTTGCCATAGGCATTCATAATTTTCCGGAAGGATTAGCTACCTTTTTTGCGAGCCTTCAAGATCCACAACTGGGATTGAGCATAGGAATTGCTATTGCTATTCACAATATTCCCGAAGGTATTGCCATTGCTGCACCTATATATTTCGCCACGAAAAATAGAAAAAAAGCATTTACTCTCTCATTTTTATCCGGGTTCTCCGAACCAATTGGAGCACTCATTGGTTATTTTATTTTATTTAAATTTCTGAGTCCCGAACTATTCGGCTACGTTTTTGCTGCTGTTGCCGGCATTATGGTATACATTTCATTAGACGAACTTCTTCCTATGGCCGAAGAATATGGAGAGCATCACAGAGCAATTTGGGGACTGATTCTTGGAATGATAATAATGGCATCAAGTTTAATTTTGCTCATGTAAACTTATCTTGCGCTTGCCGTCAGATAACTCTTGAATATCAACACGAACAGTTGATTCGGGAAGAATTGATTCTATCAACTCAGGCCATTCAATAAAACATATACGACCGCTATACAAATACTCTTCAACCCCAATGTTGTGTGCTTCCTCTATTGTTTCTAAGCGATACAAATCAAAATGATATATAAAATCATCTCTCTCCGTTTTGTACTCATTTATAATAGCGAATGTAGGACTCGTAACCTCATCGACAACTCCCAATTGTTTACATATTTCCTTAATACAAGTTGTTTTCCCAACACCCATACCAGCATATATAGCAAATACTTTAGCATTTCCAATCTTATTGACAAACTCTCGCATTCCGCGTTCTATATCAAATTCCGATTCTAAAATTATTTCCATCTCATTTATTTTTGTGCAAAATACATAAAAAAATTTACATTTTTTAGTACTATACTATACATAGTACTAAATATTATATATATTTGTAGTATAAAAAAACAAAACATGAATATAGACAACTCACAGGCACAAATGAAAAAAGGTATACTTGAACTGTGTATTCTGGCAATAGCAGCACACAAAGATGTATATGCTTCAGACATTTTACGTGAGATGAAAGAACGAAAACTCATAATTGTAGAAGGAACATTATATCCATTACTTACTCGATTGAAAAACGAAGGGCTTTTATCGTACAGGTGGGAAGAGTCGCAAAGCGGTCCGCCAAGAAAATATTATGTAATAACAGAAACCGGAAAATTATATCAAAAATCAATGCTATTTGCATGGAAAAATATGAAAAAATCTGTTGATGAAATAACACAAAACACACAATCATTATGAAAAAAACAGTTACAATTAATTTAAACAGCCTCATGTTTCATATAGATGAAGATGCTTATGAAACATTGCAAACGTATTTGACAACTCTCGGTACACACTTTAAAAAAGAGGATAATTCAGCAGAAATAATTCATGATATTGAAGCTCGAATTTCAGAATTATTTCAGATAAAAAAGACACACGAAAATCAAGTAATCACAATTGAAGATGTACAAGAAGTAATTTCCATTATGGGCAAACCGGAAGATTTTGACATTGCATCTGAATCGACACAGCAGCAACAAAAACGATTATTTCGTGATACTGACAACCGCGTTTTAGGCGGTGTTTGTTCAGGAATATCTCATTATTTCAATATCGATGTTGTAATTGTTCGCATACTCTTTTTATGCACAATCTTTTTTGCCGGGCCACTTATCTATATCCTTGCGTGGATACTCATACCAAAAGCACAAACAACCACAGAAAAAGCGGAAATGCTTTGGGATAATTACGACATAGAAAATATAAAAAGAAAAGTAAAACAAGAAATAGACGAAATCCGTTCGCACTATTCAGAATATGAACACGAAATAAAAAATAAGTTTTCGCATAAAAAAAAAAGAGTAAAAAAACATAACCACACACTATTATCGCCTTTTTTCTCAGGATTGAGATACATGTTACGAGCAGTCTTTTATGTATTAATTGCATCTGGAATTATTGTATTATTCCTCTACCTTACAAATATTAGCATCGATTTTAGAGAAGCACATAGTTTTGAACAGTTTGTTTCATCACTGAATTCATTTTCCGACTATCTGTTCACCTCTGATTCTTACAAAAGATACAGCTTCACAGCACTAGTATTACTCAGTATTATACCGGGATTTCTAATCATTATGGGAATAGGTTTACTTATTGGAGCAATACAAAGCATCAAATTTACAGAACATCTATTATTCCTGATCTGGCTTGTAGCAATAATACTTGGAATTATAGGTTTTTCGCATCTTGTCTCTAATTTTTCCGAAAAAGAAACAATAGAAACAAACTATACGTATGAAGCAGACAGTAGCAAATCATACACAATATCAGTAATTACGGATTTGCAGAAACAAAACAAACCAAAAATACATTTGCCGCATAATTCAATAATACAAGCATCTCCTCATAATACATGGAAAATTTATCAAAAAGTAGATTATAAAATTGAATATACCGAAGAAAAAAATATAGGAATAGAAATACAGACGACATCACACGGAGAAACAGAAAAAATAGCGAAAGAACTTGCATTTAATTTAGCTTCAAAAGTACAAATAACAAAAGATTCTATCACATTTCCCGAATATATAGAACTCAGCAAACCAAAAAAATGGCGGAATCAACATATTCACATTTCTATTTCAATACCAAAAGATATTGAATACTCACATCATAAAATACAGAAAACTAATTAGAAGAAATGGTATAATCGTAGGTAACAACCGCATATCGCAGATTCGTACTTGCTCTGTCAGAAGGGAATTTAACCTTCATTGCCGCTTTTTTAGCAGCCTCAATACAAGCTTGTTCACTAAGGGCTGTTTCTATTTTTGTAATAGACAGCACATTTCCTAAATTATCGAGATGAACAGTCAATTGGATAGATTTATTACAATTCTGTGTATTTGTAGGTTTCGAC
This sequence comes from Bacteroidales bacterium, assembly GCA_027858745.1. GTDB lineage: Bacteria > Bacteroidota > Bacteroidia > Bacteroidales > UBA1715 > JAQICB01. The sequence goes on along the minus strand of JAQICB010000024.1, from coordinate 14,004 downwards.
CAAGACGTCACATCTTTATTACCATAGGGATTTCCGGGAGAACCTTTTCTATCGCCAACAGAAGTGGCACGCGGATCACCGGGGTCGCCCGATTCTGCTCCCACATCTGAATTTCCGGGATTATCTCCCAATCTATCACGAAACATTGCATCTATACGCTCACGTTCTTCCTGTTCTCGTTGTTCTCGTTCGATACGCTCACGCTCTTCGGGAGTAATTTCATTTTCCGGTTTCGAGTCGGGATTTTCAGTATCAGTAACAGAGGGAGCGTCAACACTAGTTTGCGTTACCACCTCCGGCTCCGGACTGGCAGAACTTTGCGATTGCTCGGTAGGTGTTTGCTCACTCTGTTCGGTACTAGATTCCACCTGCACATCTTCACCCTGCACCATTTGTCCGAAATCAATAACAATACCTTCCGGCTCGGGATGTTCATACGGAGCAGGCGTAAACGAAAAAATGAGTAAAATGATTACTAACGCACCATGAAAAATCAAAGTACCCAGTAAGCCGTTTATATTTCTTTTTTTCATTTCCATAGAGAAATTAAGGCTTAGTTGCTAATACGAACTTCCATCTATTTCTATTTGCAATATCCATAATTTTAACCGTTTCACCGGTTGGCACATCGGTATCTACACGCAAAACAATAGTTGGTTCGGGCTGATTTTTCAAAATACTAAGCAAACGGGTTTCCAATTCTTCAAAAGGCACAATTTCAGTATTGACAGCAAACTGCAAACTCGAATTAATTGAAACAGAAACCGTTGGTCGTTCAGACATTTGAGAACTACTTTTAGGCAATGTTACCTGCAAACCATTAGGAGCAATTTGCGTAGACGTTACCATAAAAAATATTAACAATAAAAACACAATGTCTGTCATAGAAGACATACTAAACTGCGCATTAACTTTATTTCGAGATCCTATTGCCATAATAAATTATTCAGTAGGTTCATTTAATAAATCCATAAATTCAGTAGCACGCAATTCAAGTTTATTGACAACCTTATCAACTTTTGCTACAAGAATATTATAACACAAATATGCCACAACACCTACAATTAAACCAGCAACAGTCGTAACCATTGCGGTATAAATACCATTAGAAAGCATCGTAATACTAAAATTACCACCGGCAGCATTAGCCATATCATAAAAAGCACGAATCATACCCAATACCGTACCGAGGAATCCAATCATTGGAGCAGCACCGGAAACAGTTGCCAAAGCAGGTAAACCCTTTTCTAATTTAAAGACCTCAAGTTTACCAACATTTTCAATAGCTTCGCGAACATCTCCAAGTGGTTTACCAATACGAGAAATTCCTTTATCAATCATGAGAGCAACCGGTGAAGTGTTGTTTTTACAACGGGCACGTGCCTCTTCTATTTTCCCTTGCAAGATGTAGTTTCTAATTTGTTCCATAAAAGAAGCATCTTCTTGAGAGGCTTTTTGAATAGCAAAATAGCGTTCAATAAAAATATATACTGCAATAACCGATAAAATAAGAATCGGTATCATAATCCAGCCCCCTTTCATTGAGAGTTCCAGAAAATTTATACCTTCCTGAGTACTCGCGTTTTCCGCCGCATTTGCTGCCACTTGATTTACCGTATCTTTTCCAATAGCAATACCTTGTGAAGAGACCTGTAATAATACATGTAATGGGTTCATATGTTTTTATTATTAATATTTACATTATTCTTACTTACAAAAAAACGTTTTTTTTTCGTAATAGTATAAATCATTAAGTTATTATTTTACGAAACAATTTGTAATTTCTCCAACAAACATTATATGATAATCATCCTTTGCATAATGCTTCAACAAAGTCTCATCAATAAAAGCCTCTTTTTTAAACGGATCAGCATATAATTTTTTACATTCAATCACCATTCGTGCTTCAGAAAAAGCTACAGCATTATTTTCAGTAGCAAAAGGATGCAAATTACATTCCTTCGTTTTATTTACGTCACGTCCACTTTTCGAACCACAAAAATTTAAAACATTACGATATGAATTATCGAAAAAATTGAGCGTAAAATGTTCGTGTGTGTTCAAGAATTCGAGTGTGTGTCGTTGCGGCCGAATAAACACAAACGCAACATTTTTGAACCACAACACCCCGAAGCCGCCCCAACTTGCTGTCATGCAATTATGTTCCGATTCGGTACCTGCTGCTATAAGCATCCAATCTTTCGCAATTAAAGAAAAGGTATTGTCCGTAATTTCAGTAGGTGTAATTGACTTAAATTCCATAAAAAATTCTTTATTCAGTTACTATATAAATATCTTCATTATCTTTTTTCATCATATATTTTTCGCGTGCAAGTTTTTCAAGAAACTCCTTCTCTTCCATCGCTTTCATTTGCTCATCTGTTTCAGAAATATTTTTTAAATACGTTTGTTTCAAATCCTTCAATTTCCCGTTTTCCCGATTCATTTTCACACGCTCAGTCAAACTATTGTGGTCAATAAACCCTAACCATATCAAAAAAATAAAAAGAGTATAAAAATATCTATTTCTAATAATTTCCAAAATTTTCCCTTTATTCATACACATATTCTTATTCCAATTAAAAATTTAAATATACACAAAAATAAGGATTATTACTCACAGTCATTTTTGATATTATCAAGTTTTTTAAACACCTCTGCTAAATTATCAATAATACTGCTTGCAATCAAGGTTTCGTGACTTTCATTTTTCAATGCCACATCTCCTGCCAAACCGTGAATATACATTCCATACAAAGCTGCCTCAAAAGGGGTATATTGCTGTGCCAATAAAGATGTAATAATACCTGTAAGCACATCACCCATACCGGCACTCGCCATACCTGGGTTGCCAGTACTATTAAAAAAAATTGTTCCATCGGGTGTGCACAGAGATGAATATGCTCCTTTGAGAATAATATAACAGCCCAATTGCTGTGCTAATTTTTTTTGCGATATCAATCGTGCATACGCACTTGTGTGTGTCTGTGTTAATCTATCGAACTCTCCGGGATGGGGTGTAAGCACGCAAGACACATCAAGTTGGCGTCGAAGTTCATTATTCTGCCCCAAACAGTTCAAAGCATCAGCATCGAGCACTTTGGGAATATTTTTTTGCTGCAACACTATATGAAGTTTTTCTACAGAATCGGACGTAACGCCAATACCGGGACCAATACCAATTGCCGCAATCTTATTGTGTTCAAAAAAATCGGCAGAAAAAGAAGAACTCATAATCTCCGGACAAGTAATGAGTAATGTGTTCATTGCAGGTTTCGGCACACATGCAGTAACAAGTCCGGCGCCTGTTTTAAGACAGGCTTGTGCCGACAAAATTGCTGCCCCATTTTTCCCTTCGGAACCTGCAATTACAGCTGCATGGCCATATGTTCCCTTATGAGAAAAATGACTTCTTGAGTGCAGGTGAATCATAGTTGAATCAACAAAGAATGTATCTGTCTGCGTGTGCGAAATAATATCCGGATGCAATGAAATATCACAAACAATCCAATTGCCAACATATTGTTCATTTTCAGCACAAAAGAAAGAATACTTCGGAAATTGAAACGTATAGGTAACATCGGCATGCACAATAATATCATCTTTCGCATTCTGTTCATCACAAAACAAGCCCGAAGGAATATCTATCGCATAGGTTTTCTGAGGCACATTGTTTATACCTTGTATACAATCTGCAAATATTCCTTTTACAGGTCGAGACAATCCGGTTCCAAATAATGCATCAATAATAACAGCTTTTGCATGCACCTCATATGTTAGAAATTGAGGCAAATCATGAATCTCAACATTCGGGCACGCAGATAATCTTTTCAGATTTTCTCGAAAATCGGGAGATTGTTTTGACGATTGTGCAGGCGTAAAAACTAGCACCTGTTTATTGAGAGCATCTAACAAACGAGCAACTGCCAGTCCGTCTCCCCCATTATTCCCAGTTCCAGCGAGGATATAAAACCGCGAAGAATTACATTCAAGCTTGAGTAATTCATGCACAAAAACAGCAGCAGCTCGTTCCATCAAATCTATTGAAGAAACAGGCTCATGTTCAATTGTATACAAATCTATCGATCGAACTTGTTCGGCAGAAAACACCTTCATACTTACGCTTTTAATTGTTCGAGTGGAATAAGAATAGTAAAAGTAACACCATTACCTTCTTCACTATCGAGAACAATAGAGCCACCTAATTTTTGAATAATTAAATTATAGCTAATACTCATACCCAATCCGGTTCCCACTTCTGTATTTGTGGTAAAGAATGCCTCAAAAACTTTTTCTTGATTTTCTTTTGGAATACCACATCCATTGTCAGAATACACACATTTCAGTGCATCTTGTTCTTCGGAAACACTAATATGAATTTGCCCCTCCTCATCTTCGCCAAAGGCATGTACAAGAGAATTAATAATAAAATTTGTAAATATTTGAGCAAACGCTCCGGGATACGAAACAATTGATATAGACTCGGGACAATCAATTAACAAGGCAATTTTTCTCCCTTTAAATTTAGGGCTTAAACTACGTGCAATATCATCTATATATTCACACAGATTAAACTCTCGTTTTTCTTCCGACATATTATCAACCGACACTTTATTGAAGCTCTTTATTAAATCAGCTGTTCGGGTTAAATTTTTTCGAATCAAATCACAAGCCTGTTCTGCAGCTTCAATAAAGGCTTTCAAGTCGGAAAGCTTCATTTTTTTTGTCGAAAACAAATCAAATATTTCCTGAGTTCGGGTAAGCAAGGTTGTTGCTGCTGCAGAACCAATTCCTACAGGCGTATTTATTTCATGAGAAATACCGGCAACCAAACTACCTAAGGCAGCCATTTTCTCAGACTCAACTAATTTGTTTTGTGCAGACTGTAATTTTTCGAGAGTGAGTGAAAGCTCGTCCTTTTTTGCTTCAAGTTCTTTACTCTGTTCAATAACCTCATCTCGATGCTGAGTAAACTCCTCCTTCTGTTGCTCTATATAATTTTTTTGTTTTTTTATTTCCGATTCCGCACGTTTCAAATCAGTAATATCGGCATCTATCATTACGAGACGACTGATATTTCCGAAATCGTCAAAAATAGGTGTAAGTGTAACATTTACCCATATCTCATCATCAGCTTTGGTCGTGGTTTGCAAATCATAATTCACCGTCGTTTTGCTCGACACGCACTGTGCGAAAGCATCTTGAATATACTGAGGGGTAGAATCACTAATAATATTAGGACTTACCCGTTGGCGAAATTCCTCTAAATTATAGCCAAACATTCTGATAAATGCATCATTAATCCACTCCAAATTCCCGGCATTATCCATAATAATGATAGCATTATCTGTATTGCTGGCCACTATCGATAATTTTTCAAATTCCTGATTTGAGGCAATAAGCGTTTGAGATTGCTCTTCGATAATTGCATTTTGCTTTTCGATTTCGATATTATGCTGTTCCAATTGAGAAGTTGCCCGTTTTTTTATACGATACCTATTATATATTAAAAGAACCGCACCAACAATAAAAATAATACCTGCTATAATAGCATAAATCATCATTTTTTGAGCCTTTCTCTGTTCCTCAACAGTCTGTATTTCCGTTTGTTTGATGGCAAAATCATAATCAGCCAATAATTTCTGCATTTTTATTTCCCGTTCAAGACTTGCAGCTTCCACACGATTTTCCTGATATTTTACGTGTGATTCCGTTATTTGACTCACATCTTGAGATAAAACGGAGAAGGAATAGGTAACAAATTCCTCAAAATAGTGCAAGGCAAGCTTCTCATTACCTTTTGCATCATAAATATCGGAAGCTGTACGGCACACATCGGCATACACATTTTTCTGGGCATATTTCTGAGACAAATCTAAGGCTTGTTTAATATACTCTTCGGATACAATGACATCATTTTGCAGAAGATAAATACGTGCAATATTGTGAAAACTAATTGCCTGCCCGGTCGTGTCTTCAATTTCTTGTTTAATTGATAATGATTGATGATACAAGTTCAGAGCAGCATCATATTGTCCGGCATAAAATCGTGCATTTCCTTTATTATTGAGATGTATAGCCTTCACCTTTCGGTCACTTATCGAATCAGTTAAAGAATCAACTTGAGACAAAAAATCAAATGCCTTATCAAATTGTTTTTGATGCAAAAGCACAACACATATATTATTATACGAAGCAACTATTTCATTTTTATTATTAGTAATTTTGTCGTATTCCAAAGCCTTCATATAATACACATAGGCACTATCATACACTTCGGTTTCAAAAAAAGTTAAACCTATATAATACAAACACTCGGCTTTTTTCTCCGTATCTTTCATTTTTTTATACTCTTCCAGAGCGGCAGAAAAAAAGTGACGTGCCTGCATGTAGCGATATGAGTTAAAAAATATAAATGCAATATTGGTATTCAATCCGGCAATTTGGCTGTAATCAGGTACCTGTAAAGATTCATACTCTTTAATAGCTTTTTGAAATAACTGTATTGCCTTATGTTGCTGTCCTCTGAGATAAGAAAGCGTTGCCTGATGCTCGATACACAAAGCTTTTTCGTGAAGTGCATCTGCCGAATCATAATATGCAATTGCATAATCAAAATACACAAAGGCTTTTTGAAGAGAATCATTATTATTATTGTACGAATTAACCAAGACATATCCTGTATTGTAAAACATATCGGCAATTGCCCGCTTATCGTCAGATTGCATAACATTTGCTACATCTTTCGAGTGAACAACATCGCCCTTTTTATTGGTAATAACAAGAGTGTCGATAGAAAAAGTCGGAAATGAATATGCCGGGAAGGCATACGCCAACATTGCACATAAAATAAAAAGAGCTATTTTTCTCATGTATCTATATAATTACATTTGCAAACCTATCACAACAATATCATCGAGTTGGGACGTGTCTGCTTTCCACGATTTAAAAACTTGTGCTATATATTTCTTTTGTTCTTTCATGTCAGTGTTTTGTGCTTCAAATATAGCATTTTTAAATCTATTCAGGGTAAATTTTTTATTATCTTCTCCCCCAAACTGATCAAGAATACCATCGGAGAACATATAAAGGCGATCGCCTTTGTGCAGTTGAAACGTTTTTTGCGAGTATTCGGGAGGATTAAGCATAGCAAAAAAGCCTCCGATAGAAGCCATGTCACCTTCAATAATCTCTAAAGAATTATCACGAACCAGCAATGCACTATGATTTGCCAAAGACAGCGTAATTGAGTGCGTTTGTGTATTAATCTTACATATAGAAATATCCATACCGTCAGATTGAGCATCTTCCGAGCGAGAATGTTTTGTAAGTGCATCAATAATGCCTTTATTCAATTCGGTAAGAATATCTTCCGGCTCAAGAATATGTTTCGATAAAATTATTTCATTCAACATCGTTGTGCCAATCATAGACATAAAAGCTCCGGGAACACCATGACCGGTACAATCGGCTGCCACAATATAATGTTCGTGCTCCGACACCGAACACATCCAATAAAAGTCGCCGCTCACCACATCTTTTGGTTTAAAAAACACAAAAGAATCCGGGAAAATATCCTTAATTATTTCATCGGCCGGTAAAATTGAGCGTTGAATTTTTTCTGCATATAAAATACTGTCCGTTATTTTTTTCTTTTGAGCCTCAATCATTGCAGTACGTTCAACAACTTTTTCTTCCAAATCTTGACGAAACGATTCAATAATCATAATAGCATTGTAGGACCGAATACTAGAAAGTACCGTTGTGAAAATTGTATCATCGGTTAAATCAGTTTTCGTTTTATAATCATTTATTTCGTACTGAAGAATAACATCTTTTTTTGGTGCATAACCCGGCTGTCCGGTCCAAAGCACCACCCGAATAAAATGATTGTGGAGTTCGTTTCGAATGTAGCCGACAAAATCTAATCCCGCATGACTTGTTTCCATAACAACATCAAGCAAAATAAGAGCAACATCCTCATTATGAATTAAAATCTCCTTTGCTTGCTCAGCCGAATAGGCATCCAAAAACTGTATTCGTTTGTTTTCGAACACAAAATTATTCAATGCCAACTTTATAGCAGAATGAATATCCTGTTCATCATCAACAATTAAAACTTTCCACGAATCCTCGTTGTCTTGTTGAACGGTTTCTTCGTCTTCATCAGCAAATAACGAATCAAAACCTTCTTCATCTTCAACCATAGCAAATTATTTTTTATTTCACACCCATGCAAGATAATAAAAAATTATAGCTTTTTTCTACTAAAACAAAAAAGATATTGGGAGAATAATTTTTTTTTGGAAACGCAGAACAACTTCTGTTGTGTGAAATGTGATAATGTTACATTTGCTACCACACTCACAATGTCATTAAGTTCAAAATAATGCTTATAAGCATAATAAAAAAACAAAAAAAAAGCCCCTGAAAAAATCAGAGGCTTGTGGTAACGGGCGGGATCGAACCGCCGACACCAGGATTTTCAGTCCTGTGCTCTACCGACTGAGCTACATTACCGTTTTGAAATGCAATGCAAAAATAGAGTTTTTATGAAACAAACAAAATAATAACGAAATATTTTTTTTTAAATATTGTATTATGTTCGTATTTCACATCAGATTAATATGCATTTGTTCCTAACAAAACCAGTGTACATGCACGTTCAAACACAATATCATGCGACTGTAATAGAGATTCTAATTTAGGGTTTTCGGTACCGGGATTAAAAATTACTCGTCGTGGTTGTAATGAAATAATATAATCATAATAGTCTGTTTGATTTTTTGCCGACACATACAATGTGACCGTATCTACATCGGGGAAAGAAACTGATTCAGTATGTATCTCTTTTCCAAATAATGTCCCGGTTCGATTTCCAACTAAATAAATATCATGTCCGTGTTCTATTAATTTTTGTGCTGCTTTATACGCATATCGTTCGGGCTTAAGACTTGCACCAATTATAAGTGTTTTATTTTTTTCCATCTGTCTGAATGTTTTTACAAATTTTGACGTTTTTTAAAATATAAAATTACAAAATATCCGGAAATACCTATGTTTCTAGCGTCTGTTTTAGAGAAAATAACACAAAAAAGACCTTTATCCCTTTCTGACAAAGGAACAATGGAATTCTTACACAATTATATATCAATCATAATAAAAACACATTCTGATTTTGAAAAAGACTCGTACTTTCATTATATTTGCGACGAATTGCAGGCTCTGCTACACTCACAATCTGCAATCGACAAATATCTAAGAATGAAACATATACGAAATTTTTGTATAATAGCTCATATTGATCATGGTAAAAGCACCTTGGCTGACAGGCTGTTGGAAATCACAAAAACAGTGACTGAACGGGAAGCTCAAGAACAGGTTCTCGACAATATGGATTTAGAACGGGAACGGGGTATTACGATTAAAAGCCACGCAATTCAAATGGATTATGAGTATAATTCGACTTTATATACGCTTAACTTAATTGACACGCCGGGACACGTCGACTTTTCGTACGAAGTATCGCGTTCAATTGCATCATGCGAGGGAGCTCTCCTTATTGTTGATGCAACTCAGGGTATTCAAGCTCAAACTATTTCGAATTTGTATTTGGCTGTTGAGCATGATTTGGAAATTATTCCTATTCTCAACAAAATGGATCTTCCGAGTGCAATGCCGGAGGAGGTGAAGGATCAAATTGTTGAACTAATCGGCTGCGACCGAGATGATATTCTTGAAGCAAGTGGAAAAACCGGTTTGGGTATTGAAAAAATTCTTTCGACTATAATTAACAAGGTGCCTTCTCCCACAGGTGACCCGGACGCTCCGCTGCAAGCTTTAATTTTCGACTCGGTATTTAACTCGTTTCGGGGAATTATTGCCTATTACAAAATTCTTAATGGCAGCATCAAAAAGGGTGATAAAGTTAAGTTTATAAATACAAAACACGAATATAATGCTGACGAAATAGGCACGCTTCGTTTAAACATGCAACCAAAAAACGAAGTAAAAACCGGCGATGTGGGATATATTATTTCGGGTATAAAAACTTCAAAGGAGGTTAAAGTTGGTGACACAATTACTCACGTACAGCGTCCCTGCGAAAATGTTATTGAGGGTTTCGAGGATGTGAAACCTATGGTTTTTGCCGGTATTTACCCTATTGACACCGAAGATTATGAAGACTTGCGTTCGGCTATGGAAAAATTACAACTTAACGATGCTTCATTAACCTACGAGCCGGAATCGTCTGCTGCTTTGGGATTCGGATTCAGATGTGGCTTTTTGGGATTGCTGCATATGGAAATTATTCAGGAACGTCTCGACCGAGAGTTCGATATGAATGTGATAACAACCACGCCGAACGTGTCGTACCGTTGTTACACAAAAAAGGGAGAAACTATCATTATCAACAACCCGACCGACCTACCCGACCCTACCAAAATTGATTATATTGAGGAGCCATATATTCACGCTCAAATCATTACGCATGCCGATTATATTGGTGGTATAATGACTTTGTGTATTGAAAAACGAGGTATTTTAAAAAATCAGATTTACATGACCGGAAATCGTGTGGAGGTAACATTCGACATGCCTTTGGGAGAAATTGTATTTGATTTTTACGATAAATTAAAATCTATTTCAAAAGGATATGCATCGTTTGATTATCACGTAAAAGATATGCGAGAATCAAAATTGGCAAAACTGGACATTTTGCTTAATGGCGAACAGGTTGATGCCTTATCTGCATTAATTCATCACAATAATGCCTATGATTTCGGGAAACGAATTTGTGAAAAATTAAAGGAATTGATTCCTCGTCAGCAATTTGATGTTGCAATTCAAGCAGCTATCGGAACCAAAATTGTTGCTCGCGAAACAGTGAAAGCTGTACGTAAAGATGTTACCGCAAAATGTTATGGCGGTGATATTACGCGAAAACGAAAATTATTAGAAAAACAGAAAAAAGGTAAAAAACGTATGAAACAAGTTGGGAATGTAGAAGTTCCACAAAAAGCGTTTTTAGCTGTACTCAAATTAAATGATAATTAAACATATTCTTTCATGACACAATCAGATGTACGGGTTCGATTTGCCCCAAGTCCAACCGGACCACTTCATATAGGCGGGGTGCGAACAGCCTTATTCAATTATTTATTTGCACGCAAACACAAGGGAACGTTTATTCTTCGTATTGAAGACACCGACCAAACGAGGTTTGTACCGCAGGCAGAATCATACATTATTGAAAGTCTTAAGTGGGCAGGCATTACAATCGATGAGGGAATAGGTGCATCACCCGAAGGAGATTTAGGACCGTACCGTCAGAGCGAACGAAAAAATCTGTATCGCAATTTTGCATTTGATTTGATTGCCTCGGGAGACGCATATTATGCTTTTGATACGCCCGAAGAATTACAGACATTACGAGCAGATGGTGACGCACAAAAAACACCCTTTGTGTATAATTATGAAACTCGCTCATCTTTGTACAATTCACTCACTCTTTCGAAAGAAGAAACCGCACAAAAAATTGCAGAAAATGTGCCCTATGTTATCCGATTTAAAATACCGGAAAACAAAAAAATTACCATTCCCGATATCGTTCGAGGCACTGTTACATTTGACTCGAAAGAATTAGATGATAAAATTCTCTATAAATCAGACGGACTCCCAACGTACCATCTTGCAAATGTAGTTGATGATTATACGATGGGCATTAGCCATGTTATTCGCGGCGAAGAATGGCTTTCAAGCTTACCGTTGCATGTTTTATTGTACCGTGCATTTGGTTGGGAAAACAACATTCCTGATTTTGCTCATTTGCCTTTAATCTTGAAACCACAGGGGCAAGGAAAATTGAGCAAACGCGATGGCGACAAAATGGGCTTTCCTGTTTTTCCATTAGAATGGACAGACGATTCGGGGCAAACATCTACGGGCTACCGCGAAAACGGCTACTTACCGGAAGCATTTATAAATATGCTTTCGCTTTTGGGATGGAATCCGGGAACAGAACAGGAACTATTTACCATGGAAGAACTTATTGAAGCATTTAGTTTGGAACGAGTTGGTAAATCGGGTTCGAAATTTGACCCTGAAAAAACAAAATGGTTCAACCACATTTGGCTTCAGAAAAAACCTCTATCAGAAATTAGTACTCTGTGTGAAGAAATTGTTACAAAAAAAGGATATGCAGCCGAAGCAAACGACATTGAAAAAATATGTGCTCTAGTTCGCGAACGCATGAATTTTGTGCAAGATTTTTGGGATCATGCCTTTTATTTTTTCCAAGCACCACAAGAGTATAATACAAAAGTGGTGAAAAAACGCTGGAAAAATGATGCACCGCAAGCTATTGAAGCAATTAAAAATATTCTCTCCGAAATAGCCGATTTTTCTGCTGAACAAACAGAAAAAGCAGTAAAAGAATATATTTCATCGGAGGAATTAAACATGGGACAAATCATGAACTGTTTACGTCTTAGTATTGTCGGAAACAGTGTTGGCGTTGATTTATTTGAAATTATGGCATTCATCGGGAAAGAAGAAAGTGTACAACGAATTACAAAAGCTTTAGAAGTATTACCTTCTGCATAAAACAGTATGAAATTTCGTACAGAAATAGCAATTCCGGAGAGTTCGTGGAAAATTGACCATTCCTCAAAAGGAATTGCCATTGGTTCATGCTTTACCGATTATATTGGAAATATGCTTTACAATGCAAAATTTCCGATTTCGGTTAATCCTTTTGGAACCGTATATAATCCCGTTTCCATAGCCAATTCATGCAATCTGCTTTGCAATAAGATACAACTCAGCAAATCGGATTTATTATTGAATAATGACTTATGGACATCTTTTTTTTTACACAGTTCTTTTTCTGCGGAATCACAAGAAACGGTACTCTCAAATAGTACATCCCACATATCCGAAACTCAAAAACTGCAACCGGTAGATTATGCACTTATAACTCTCGGCACAGCCCGGGTATATGTGTATAAAAAAAGCGGCGAAATCGTGTCGAATTGTCATAAATTTCCCGCGGGAGATTTTATCCGAAAACGATTATCTGTTTCGGAAACAGAATCATCTCTCAAAGAAATCATCAGAACTATTCGAACACAAGCTCCCGACTGCAGAATTATATTCACAATCAGTCCAATTCGACATTGGAAAGACGGTGCTCACGAAAATCAACTAAGCAAATCAACCTTATTTCTCGCATTAGAATCAATACTTTTACACGAAAAAAATACCCATTATTTTCCGGCATACGAAATTCTTATGGACGAACTCCGTGATTACCGGTTTTATGCAGAAGATATGTTGCATCCTGATACTAGCGCGATTCAGTATATTCAAGAAAAATTTTGCAACACATATCTTTCGGAAGAAACTCAAATATTTCAGGAAAAAATTAAAGACATCCACCGTGCAATGAAGCACAGACCTTTTCATCCGAAAAGTACGGAATACAAAAAATTTATTGAAGCAAGTATTCGCAAGATTGAAGAAATACAAAAACAAAATCCGGGATTAGATTTTTCTGAAGAACTTACTTTTTTTTCGCATACAAAGGATTCTTTTGAATAAAATCATTTTTCTGAAACCGTCGTATTTCAGCAACCACAGCGTGGTTGAATATCTGTAGTAAACAGCAACATAAAGGTTAATTTTCACAACTCCGTAGGTGTCGCATGTTTAACCTGAGTTCGATATAATTTTTTAGGTTCAGAACACTTATAAATAGTGAGATTCAATCAAAAATAATGAAATAATAACAGGTTATTTTAAATTATTTTTGAGCTGAAGATGGCTGTTTATAAGCGGAAAAAATATGCTTTGCATAAAAAACAGTTTTTCTGCGTTAAATTAGTTCACAATAGCTCGCTATTATTCAATAATTTGCCTTGATAAACTGCTTTTTATATCAACCGAGGACAAAGGACGAGCTCAGCGGAGCTAATCTGAACTCGAAAAATTACGTCGAACTCA